>NZ_JBNHFC010000003.1:0-269603 GCF_059089885.1 Arthrobacter sp. Y3221159 | reverse complement strand
GCATCAGGGCGCCGAGGGCGAACATCAGGGCCAGGGACAGGAAGAGAAGGACGAAGTGTCCGGCCACGCCGGCGCCGGCGAGCATCCCGCCGCCCTTTCCTGCCCTGGTGGCTGACTGCTTGGCTTCGGCCTTGGCCAACTCCACTTCCTGGCGCATCAGGGTGGACAGGTCCCGGGTCACATCGCCAAGGAGCTCGCCAAGGGAGGCGTTATCGGCCTTTTGATGCGCCTCACTCGGCGCCGGCTCAGGAATCTGACTACTCATCACAACCCGCCAGTCTGGCCATCCGCCCTGCGGTCCCGGGTGAGCGGGTCCCCAGCCATGGGATCGTCCGCCAGGTCGCGGTCGCGGAGGGGATCGTCGGCAACCCGATTGCCCGACCATGGTTCTTCCACCAGCTGCGGGCTGTCCAGGGCGCTGGCAGGACGCACGGGTTCGGCATAACCGCTGCCGGGAGCGCCGCCGTCGTACCCTGCCGTGGTGGTGGCGGGGCCGGGGAGCTGGACCGGAGGGGGCGGGACGGTGCCGCCCGCAGGGGCGTACGACTCGCTGTACTGGTCACCGTACTGGGTGCCGGAGTACTGCCCGGAAAGGCCGGCGCTGGGGCGTGTTGTCGACGAGGCTTCCGGGGCGCCTGCGGTCAGGCCACGGGTGAGGCGGCCGGCCAGGACGCCGGCACCGGCTGCCAGCAGCAGGAAGGTTCCGGGGCGGTTCCGGGCAAAGCGCTGGACTTCGGTCAGAAGGTCCCCAGGTTCCTTGTTCTCAAGCCAGGTGGCCATGGAGGAGGTGCGCTCAGCGGCCTGCCGGATAAGGTCGCTGGCCACGCCCTGCTGGTCCGGGGCGTCAGCCATGCTCTGCAACTGGCCGGAGATGGTGCGGATCCCCTCGGCCGCCTTCTGCTGCTGCGTGCCGGCCTGGCTGCTCAGGCCTGTCTTGGCCTGGTGCAGCAGGTCCTGCGCGCTGTTCTTCGCTTCGGCAGCCACATTGGCAGCCTCACTCTTGGCCGTCTGGGCCACGCCCTGGGCGGAATCCTTTGCCGTGCGGGCTACGTCCGCTGCTTCTTCCTTTGCTGCGTCCTTGCGGGACGCGCTTGACGTGTCACCGGTCTGTGGTGCCCCGGCCGACGGAGTGGCGGCGGCTGGAAAGGTGGCGGCAGTCCGCTCGCCCGGTACTCCCGTTGAGGCCGGGGGAGCCGTGTAGGCGGGATCCTCGGGCCATTGGTTCTCTGTCATCTTCGCTCTCTCTTTCCAAGAAGGCCGGTTGTTGATCAAGAACCAGCAATACTGGCCGTAAAATAATAAGCATGATTACTAATAAAAGGTAAGTACCCTTGCTAAACGAGTTATAACGGTTCCAGGAAACGTCAGCCGGAATGGCGCAGGCCTGCCCGGACATCGAAGTGGAAAGTGGTGGGTAGTTTGGAAACAGCTCCATGGGTTTGGGTGGTAGTGGCCATTGTTGTGCTGGTCCTGATTGTGTTGCTGCTGGCAACCGGACGGCGCCGGAAGGCGATGCAGCAAAAACGCGATGAAGCCCACCGGGAAAAAGCGGCCGAAATCCGCCATGAGGCACAGAATATGGAACTTGATGCCCGGGAACGCGAGGCAAAGGCAGCGCGTGCCCGTGCTGATGCGGAGCAGGCGCAGGTGAATGCCGCACGGCTGAAGCAGGAGGCCGATGCGACGGCCCGGGAAGCCCAGTCACTTCGCGCCGATGTGGCGGACCATACCCGCAAAGCGGATGAAGTGGACCCCGACGTCGGGCGGGATGCTGCCGCGCGGGGGATGGGTTCCCAAGGCGACGCACGTTCTGAGCGGAAAGAGGGTACGCATGCGGACCGCGACCGGACGGACGCTGCCCGCGAGGAAGCAGCGCGCCGGGACGGCGACAACCCGCGGACCGGTATCTAGCCTGGCGACGGCTCCCGTTGGGAGGCCCCCGGGAGGCAACCCGGATCAGGGTTTGCGCGGTTTGAGGACGGGGGAAGGGGTTAGTCCCTTCCCCTTTCCCATGCCCTCCAGGACTTCCTTGACGGCGTCGACCGATGAAGTTCGCGCTTCCCATCCCAGGATGCGGCGTGCCCGGCTGGTGTCCATGACCGGTGCCCCGGCTGCCATGTCCACCCAGCCTGAATCGGTGGGCACGAGCCGCAGCCACCAGGCCAGGCCCACCATCTTGTGGAGCAGTCCCATGGGGATCGGAAGGATCCTGCGCGCACCAACGATGCGCCCCAGTTCCTGGGGTGTGAGGACGGGTTCGGCGGCGATGTTGAATGCCCCGCTGGCCCGCTGGTCGATGACCCGCCAGTATGCCTCCGCCACATCGTCCGCGTGGACCGCCTGGAAGATGAGGTTGTCAGGTGCAGGCAGCAGCGGAACCCGGGGCCGGGCCGGCAGGAGCCGTGGGTATACGGGACCCAGGAAATACCTGCCGACTTCGCTGCCCGCGTCCCGCTGGAAGATCAGGCCCGGCCGGAGCCTCGCCACGGAGATGCCCGGCTCGGCCGCGGCGAAGTCATCCAGCAGTTTCTCCTGTTCGGCTTTGTGCCGGCTGTAATGCGAGCCCGGCATGCCCTCCGCCGGCCATGATTCATCCGTGCGCCTGTCCTTGGGTGCTTTGCTGTAGGCGCCGACGGAGGATGCGCAGACAACCTGTTTGACGCCTGCTGCCTTGGCCGCCGCCAAAACGTTCCTGGTGCCTGTGACATTGGTGCGGTAGAGCTGCTCAAGGTCCCGGTTGGGTTGGATTTGCCATGCCAGGTGGACCACGGCGTCCACCCCGCGCAGCGCTGCCTCCAGCAGTGGCTTGTCCTGCTCCAGGCCGACATCCAAAGCGTGCCACGAAACACCCGAATACGGCTCCCGGGTGGTGTCCGGGAGCCGCCTGCTCATTCCAACCACCTCCAGGCTTCCCGGGTTTTTTGACAGCTGGCCCTGCAAATTCCGCAGCAGTGCTGTCCCTGCGTTTCCACTGGCTCCGGTGATGGCGATGCGCATGAAAAAGGCTCCTCGGCGGGGGTGTGCTGATTCCGCTTATGTGTTGAGCCTATAGCGGGAAGGATTGTTTTATAAGCAACCTTATGATTTCCTACTTCTAAGTCTTGCCGCAGGCTTTCGGAACCAGACTGAGGGAACCAACGACAATGCCCGAATACTTCGCCGCGCTTGCCGTGGATGATACGCCAGTCCACCGGGAACAACCAGAACTCCCGCATCGAAACCCCTCAACCGCCGCCTCCGGACGCCTCCGGGAAACGTTTGAAAACGACCTGGTCCTCAGCTACCTGGACCTCGCGGAAGCCCTTGCCGGCCGGTTCGAGGCACGCGGGCGCGAACGGGCCGACCTGAACCAAGTGGCCTACCTCGGCCTGGTCAAGGCGGCCCGCGGTTTTGACCAGTCCAAGGGTGAAAGTTTCCCCGCCTACGCCGCCCCTACCATTACCGGTGAGCTGAAGAGGTACCTGCGGGACCGCACCTGGGTTGTCCGCCCACCACGGCACATCCAGGACCTCCGGACCAGGCTGTTCCGCGCCGAGCCGGAACTGACTCAGGCACTGGGAAGGAACCCCAGCGTGGAGGAACTGGCCGGAGAGCTGGGGACGGATCCGGCGGAAGTCCAGGAAGCCATCTCGGCATCCAGCAGCATGCACCCGGATTCCCTCGACGCCGTCAACCCCAACTCGGACGCGCCGCCCATCGGAGACGTGCTGGCCTGCCCGGAAACACCACTGGAGCGGCTGGAGGACCTGGCCTGCCTGCGTGAAGCGATGCAGGACCTGGACGCCGCGGACCGGGAGCTTTTATACCGCCGCTATTTCTGCGAGGAGACCCAGGTGCAGTTGGGGAAACGGCTCGGCATGTCCCAAATGCAGGTTTCGCGGCGGCTGGCCCGCGTCCTGGTGGAACTCCAGCGACGGCTTGAAAACAGCTCCCTTCCCGGCGGCACTGCCCAGGACGGCGGTACCCGCACAGCCAGCGGAAGCGCCGCGACAGGCCGGGCAGGCGGCGGCGCAGGATCATTGCGCAGCGTCCGCAGCGGCAGGGGTTCCGGCCTGGCGGCCAACGCCCACCGGATGAGTGCCAAGGCAAGGCCCGTTTAGTCCCTGAAAGCCAGTACGCCCGCCACGGAAACCATCTCCGCGGCAGTGCGGAAGGAGCAGTAGTAACCCCAGAATTTCCTATCTTGCCTGTTCAGCGGCTCGGATCTTTCCGGTCCGAAAGCCGAGAAAAGCCCGCGTCCCTGTTTAGGAGCAGTAGGAGGAGGGAACAGGTTGGATATGGGAAGCTCCGAAACGTCCAAGTTCCGCGCTGTCCTGTTCGACCGGGACGGAACCCTTGTGGTCGATGTGCCCTACAACGGGGACCCAGCACTGGTCCGGCCGATGCCGGGCGCCAAAACCGTGCTGGACAGCCTCCGGGCCGAGGGTATCGCCACCGGTGTCATCAGCAACCAGTCCGGCATCGCGCGGGGCCTGATCACCGAAGCTGATGTGGCGGGCGTGAATGCCAGGGTGGAAGAACTGCTGGGGCCCTTCGACGTGTGGGAAGTGTGCCCGCACTCGGAGCAGGACGGCTGCACCTGCCGGAAGCCGCAGCCCGGGATGATCCACAGCGCCTGCCGGAAGCTGGGCATCGCCGAATCCGAGGCAGCACTCATTGGCGACATCGGGGCCGATGTGCGTGCCGCGGAGGCCGCTGGAGCAACAGGCGTGCTGGTTCCCACCCCGGTGACCCGGGCTGAGGAGGTGGCAGCGGCGCGGCTGGTCGCCCCTGACTTGGCGGGCGCCGTCGGCCTGCTGCAGGCGGCGCCTTGATGGGCCGCGTGCTGGTGGCACGCCTGGACAGCATGGGTGATGTCCTCCTGGCCGGGCCTGCGGTCCGGGCGGTGGCCCACGGCCGGATTCCTGACGGCAGCGGCGCCAACCACGTTGTGATGCTGTGCGGCCGGCAGGGGGAGGCCGCCGCCGCGCTGCTGCCCGGCGCCGCGGAGGTCTACAGCTGGGACAGCCCGTGGATCATGAACCCCGCGCCAAAGATGACCGGTCCCCACGCGGACCGGCTCATCGATTTCGTCCGCAATTCAAGGATCACCGAAGCGGTCATCCTCACTTCCTTCCACCAGTCCCCGCTGCCGCTGGCCCTGCTGCTGAGGCTGGCCGGCGTGGAGCGGATCACCGGGGCGTCCACTGACTACGCCGGTTCGCTGCTGGATGTCCGGCTCAAACCCGGGGAGGATTTCCCGGAGGACCAGCCTGAGGCCGAGCGGGCGCTGGGGATCGCGGAGGCGGCCGGGTTCCGGCTGCCGGCCGGTGACGACGGCAAGCTCCGCTTGGCGTCCATCCCCGATGTTCGGGACCTGGTGGGAACCGAACCTTACGTGGTGGTCCATCCAGGGGCTGCCGTACCGGCCAGGGCGTGGCCGCCGCTGCACCACGCAGCGGCCGTCGAACTCCTGCAAGGCGCGGGTCACCGTGTGGTGGTCACGGGTGGTCCCAACGAGACCTCCCTGACCGCCACGGTGGCCGGTCCCTCGGCGCTGGACCTCGGCGGCCGTACCGACCTTTCCACCCTGGCGGGGGTCATGGCGGGGGCCGACGCGGTCGTCACGGGGAACACGGGCCCCGCCCACCTCGCAGCGGCAGTGGGCACTCCGGTGGCGTGCCTGTTTTCGCCCGTGGTTCCCGCCATCCGTTGGGCGCCATACGGGGTGCCGCTGGAACTCCTGGGTGACCAAAACGCCGCCTGCCGGATGACCCGCGCCCGCGTCTGCCCGGTCCCGGGCCATCCCTGCCTCGACTCCGTCTCACCCGAGGAGGTGGTTGCTGCCGTCGAACGGCTGATCGGCGGAGTTAGCTCCTTCAGCACCCATGTCAGCACCCGTAGAAAGGCCCGTAACAGATGAAAATCCTGCTCTGGCATGTCCACGGTTCCTGGACGGACGCGTTTGTCCGCGGACGTCATGAGTACCTGCTTCCTGTCCTGCCGGAAGGTGGTGCCTGGGGACTTGGCCGTGCCGGCAGGGACTGGCCGCCTTCAGTGCGCGAGGTGGACCTGGCAACGCTCGACGCCGGCGCCGTTGACGCCGTGGTGCTTCAACGCCCCGAAGAAATCGCGGAAGTGGCCCGGTTGCTGGGGCGGACCCCGGGCCGCGACCTGCCGGCGGTGTACGTGGAGCACAACACCCCCAAGGGCAACTTCCCGAATACCTGCCATCCGCTCGCTGACCAGGACAGTATCCCGGTGGTCCACGTGACCCATTTCAACAGGCTGGCCTGGGACAACGGCTCCGCCCCCGTCACCGTCATTGAGCACGGAATCCCGGATCCCGGACACCTTTACACCGGGGAGCTGGCCGAGCTGGGGGTGGTGGTCAACGAGCCGGTGCGGCGCGGCCGGGTGACCGGGACGGATTTGCTGCCGGCCTTTGCCTCGGTGGCACCCCTCCAGGTGTTCGGCATGAAGACGGACGGGCTCGCTGCCGCCACCGGGATAGACGCCTCCAAGCTGACGGCCCGCGGCGACCTGAAGACGCAGGAACTGCACCGGGAACTGGCCCGGTGCCGCGTCTACGTGCACCCCATGCGCTGGACGTCGCTGGGCCTGTCCCTCCTGGAAGCCATGCACCTGGGGATGCCGGTGGTGGCCCTGGCCACCACCGAAGCGCCGCGGGCGGTGCCGCCGGAAGCCGGCGCCGTGTCCGCCGACATTGACGAGCTGCTCCGCTGTGCGCAGCGGCTGGTCGCCAACCCGGATGAAGCCCGACGGCGGGGCACAGCCGCCCGTGAGGCGGCACTGGAACGCTACAACCTGGGCACGTTCCAGGACCGCTGGGATGAACTGCTGGCGGACCTGCGGAGCCAGCCCCGGCACTCCGTCAATGAGCACCCGGACGAGCGGATCCTTGTCCCGGCGCTAGAGAGGAAGACCCCATGAAAATCGCCATGATTTCTGAGCACGCCAGTCCGCTGGCAGCCCTGGGCGGAGTGGACGCGGGCGGACAGAACGTCCACGTTGCCGCGCTGTCCGAGGCGCTCGCCGAGCGGGGCCACCACGTCACCGTCTATACCCGCAGGGATGCAACGGAGCTTCCCGCCAGGGTCCGGGTGGGGCGCCGGCTTGAGGTTGTCCATGTCGATGCCGGACCCGCCCGGCACGTTCCCAAGGATGAGCTGCTGCCCTATATGGGGGAGCTCGCTGACGGGGTGGCCCGGGACTGGGGCCAGCGGCCGCCGGACGTGGTGCACGGGCACTTCTGGATGTCGGGCCTCGCCGCGCTTGACGCTGCGCGCCGGCCCGACGCCGGATACCGCGTCCCGGTGATCCAGACCTTCCACGCCCTCGGCACGGTGAAACGCCGGCACCAGGGCGCAGAGGACACCAGCCCCGCCGAACGCCGCTGGCTCGAGCCCGGGGTGGGGCGCTCTGCGGACCGGATCATTGCCACCTGCTCCGACGAGGTCTTCGAGCTCAAGGCCATGGGTATCACCACGGGCAAGATCTCCATCGCCCCCTGCGGCGTGGACCTGGGCTTCTTCTCCGCTGAGGGACCCGCGGCCGCCCGGAAGCGCCGCTACCGGATCCTCTCGGTGGGGCGGCTGGTGCCGCGCAAGGGTGTCGACCTGGTGATCCGCGCCCTGCCGCACCTGCGCGCCGCGGGATTCGACGACGTCGAGCTCCTCATTGTGGGCGGCGGCGGCGACTCCGGGGTGCTGCACGCGGACCCGGAGGTGCGCCGGCTGCTGGCCCTGGCTGCCGAACTGGGCGTCGAGGACCAGGTGTCGCTGCAGGGGCAGGTGACCCGCGCCGAAATGCCCGGGATCTTCCGCAGCGCTGATGCCGTGGTATGCGCGCCCTGGTACGAGCCGTTCGGCATCGTCCCGTTGGAGGCGATGGCCTGCGGCGTTCCGGTGGTGGCGGCTGCCGTAGGCGGCCTGCGGGACACCGTGGTGGACCACGCCACCGGCCTGCACGTGCCCGCACGGGACCCGGAAGCAATCGCCTCAGCGCTCGCGCTGCTGCTCGGAAACCCGGACCTGCGCACCGAACTCGGCAACGCCGGCCAGGTGCGTGCCCGCACCAGGTACTCGTGGGAACGGGTGGCCGCCGAAACGGAGAAGGCCTACCAGCTCGCCGTGGCGGAGACCCCGGCCGGCGCCATACCCATGGAAGGAGCAGCGCTGTGACTGCTGAATGGTCCCTGAGGGAAGCCGACCTGACAGCGCTGGCCACCGCGCCGGCGCTGCCCGCAGTGCTGCCGGGAGCGGCCTTTGTCGACCCGGACAGTGCCGACGCCGTCCGCAGCCACCTGGACAACGTGGTTCCGGCGCTCGATTCGCTCCGCAGCCAGTCCGGCAGGCTCGCCGCCTGGGGAGTGGAGCTCGCCCAGCGGCTGCTGCGCGGCCAGCGGTTACTCGCAGCCGGCAACGGCGGGTCCGCCGCCGAGGCGCAGCACCTCACCGCCGAACTGGTGGGCAGGTTCGACGGCGAACGCGTCCCGTTCTCCGCCATCTCCCTGCACGCTGAATCCTCCGCGGTCACGGCCATCGCCAACGACTACGGCTATGACGAGGTGTTCGCCCGCCAGGTCCGGGCGCATGCCCGTTCCGGCGATGTGCTGATGCTGCTGTCCACCAGCGGCAAGAGCCCCAACCTGCTGCGCGCCGCGGAGGCGGCAGCACGGCTCAACGTGACCACCTGGGCGCTGACCGGAACAGGACCCAACCCGCTGGCCGACGCCTGCGACGAGGCCGTGATGATCGACGCCCTCAACGCCAATGCGCAGGAAGGGCACCTGATCGCGCTGCACGCCGTGTGCCGGGCCTTCGACCTCGAGGTGGCCCGCCGCAGTCCCACGGTGGGAGGTGGCCGGCCATGAGGATCGTGGTGGTGGGGGACGTCATGCTGGACGTTGACCTCTCAGGTGAGGCGACCCGCCTCAGCCCCGACGCACCGGTTCCCGTGGTGGATGTCTCGGGCATCCGCCGTCGTGCCGGGGGTGCCGGGCTGGTGGCCCGGATGCTGGCCGAGGACGGCTGGCCCGTCACCCTGGTGACGGTCCTTGGCGACGACGACGCCGGGCGGCAGCTGAAGGAGCACCTCGCCGGAGTGCGGCTCGTGGCGGGCCCGAGCGGCTACCCCTCGCCGGTGAAAACCCGGGTGCGGGCAGGCTCGCACCCCCTGGTGCGCTTCGACCAGGGGTGCGAAAAGACCCCCGCACCCGACGTCAACCCCGCCATGCTCAGCGCCGTTGAACAGGCGGGCGTGATCATCGTCGCCGACTACGGGAGGGGAGTGGCCGCCAATCCCCGGCTCCGCGAACTCCTTACCCGGCTGGCCCCGAACGTGCCCGTCATCTGGGATCCCCATCCTTCCGGTCCGGACCCGGTGCCCGGTGTGGCCGTGGCCACGCCCAACCTGTCCGAAGCGGTCAGGGCCGCCCAGGCCCTGGCGCACAAAGGCCCGCAGCCCGCCAAGGACAATGCGGCAGCCGGCGGTGAAGAGGACGGGTCCGGGGACCAGGCCGCAACGGCCGGCCGCATCCTGCTGCACCACTGGCAGAGCAACGCGGTGCTGGTCACCCGGGGCGAGCAGGGCGCCGTCCTGCTGCGCCGCGATGGCCAGGACCCGCTCCCCGTGCCTGCTCCCCGGGTGGAAGCGGGTGATCCGTGCGGGGCGGGGGACCGGCTGGCAGCGGGCCTGGCCGTGCACCTGCTGGCCGGAAGGACCCTGAAGGAGGCTGCCGGCCTGGCGGTGCACGACGCTGCCGATTTCCTCGCTGCCGGAGGAGTAGCGGCTCTTCCGGACCGCGCCACCGGTCCTGCCGCGCCGGAGGAGGAAACAGGCGTGGCCGCGTCGGACCCGCCGGCACGGTCCCTCAAAGCGAAGCGCCGCCCCACCGAACCGCTGCTGCTGGCCAGGACGGTCCGGCAGAACGGCGGGACCGTGGTGGCCACCGGCGGCTGCTTCGACCTGCTGCACGCAGGCCACGTCCGTTCCCTCGCCGCGGCACGCGAGCTGGGGGACTGCCTTATCGTCTGCCTGAACTCGGATGACTCGGTACGCCGGCTCAAGGGCCCGGAACGTCCCATCATCGGCCAGCACGACAGGTCCGAGCTGCTGCTCGCCATGGAGTGCGTGGACGCCGTGCTGGTCTTCGACGAGGACACCCCGGAGGCCGCCCTGGAGCGGCTGCGCCCGGACATCTGGGTCAAGGGCGGCGACTACAAGGGCGCCCGGCTCCCGGAATCAGACCTGGTGGAAAGCTGGGGCGGCCGCTGCCTCACGGTTCCCTACCACCCGGCGCGTTCAACCACGGGACTCGCCAACGCGCTCGCCAAGGTGGGCTGACCGGCCCTGGCAGCGCAGCACGACATCGTATTTCCCATTGAAAGGAACACCATGACCGCAGAATCGCATGCACCCGGCCGCGTCCTCGTTACCGGAGGGGCCTCCGGACTGGGCGCCGCCGTCGTCGAGGCCGTCCTCAACGCGGGTGGCACCCCGGTGGTGCTGGACCGCGACATCAGCAACGTCTCCGGCGTGAAGGCCTTCGAAGTGGACGTCGCCGACCGCCTGGCGGTGGAGGCCGCGGTGCGCGAAGCCGCCGAGACGGTGGGCGGGCTGGACGCGGTGGTCACTGCAGCCGGGATCGACCGCTGCGGCAAGCTGGCCGACGTCGAAGCCACGGAATGGGAAAAGGTCATCGGGGTGAACCTGATGGGCACCGTGTCCGTGGTCCGGGCCGCGCTGCCGTACCTCAAGTCCACCCATGGCCGGGTGGTCACGGTCGCCTCCACGCTTGGCAAGCGCGCTGTAGCTGACGCAACGGCCTACTGCGCCTCCAAGTTCGGCGTGGTGGGCTTCAGCCACGCGCTCGCCGCGGAGACCGGCGGGGAAATCGGCGTCACCACCATGATCCCGGGCGGGATGAAGACCCGCTTCTTCGACGACCGCACCGAACAGTACAAGCCGCAGGACGATTCGCGGCTCAACGATCCGGCGAACGTGGCCCAGGCCATCCTGTTCGCGCTGTCCCAGCCGAAGGGCTGCGAAGTCCGCGAGATGCTGGTCTGCCACGAGGAGGAGGGCTCCTGGCCCTAAGCCCCCAGACCGGCCCTGCATGAACCGACGGGAGGAACCCCATGCCTACAACAGCCACCGAAACCACCATCAGCCAGGACACCGCCAGCGGATCCGGCATCACCATCCGGAATCCGCGCACCGGTGACATCCTGTGGACGGTGCCCGAAGCCGGACCAGGTGCAGTGGACCATGCCGTGGAAGTGGCACGCAGCGCCACCGGCGAATGGGCAGCCACGGCACCGGCAGAACGGGGAGCGGCGCTGCGCGCCGCTGCCCGGGCGCTCGACGCCGCAGCGCAGGAACTGGCCGGTCTCAACGCCAGCGAAACAGGCCGCCCGGTGGAGGAAGCGCTCGCCGGGATCGCGGCAGGCGTTTCCACCCTGGAGCAGTACGCCGAACTCGGCCCGGTGCACCGTGGCCACAGCCTCCGCGGAAACCGGCTCGCCTCCGATTACACGGTGGCTGAACCACGGGGCGTGGCGGTCCTGCTGACGCCCTGGAATGATCCGGTGGCGGTGGCCTGTGGCCTTATCGGCGCAGCCCTGGTCACCGGCAACACCGTGATCCACAAGCCCAGCGAGCGGTGCCCGCGCCTGGGCGAGGCGCTCGGCGAGGTCCTGGCGCCGGCCTTCCCGCCCGGGGTGTTCCTCACGGTCAACGGCGGCGCGGAGGTGGGCGCCCTGTTGTCGCAGGCAGAGGTGGATGTGCTGGCGCACGTGGGCTCCAGCGCCTCGGGCGCCCGGATCGCCCGGGCCGGGGCGCTGACCGGCGCCCACGTGATTAGGGAGAACGGCGGCAACGATCCACTGCTCGTGGACAGCGATGTGGATCCCGCCTGGGCCGCCGGCCAGGCGGCCATCGGCGCCTTCAGCAACAGCGGGCAGATCTGCACAGCGGTGGAACGGATCTACGTCCACAAGGCCATCGCGGAGGAGTTTTGCGCCGCCCTGCAGGCAGAGGCCGCGCAGCGCAACAGCAACGGCACCGTGGCGCCGCTGGTGGACCTGCGTATGCGCGACGAGGTCCACGCCCAGGTTGCCGAGGCCCTGGAACAGGGTGCCCGGGCAGTTGAAGGCGGGACCCTGCCGGACGGGCCGGGGTCCTTCTACCCGGCCACGGTGCTGCTGGACTGCACAGAGGGAATGCAGGTGATGACAGAGGAGACATTCGGCCCGGTTGCCCCGGTGCAGGTGGTGGAGACGTTCGACGACGGCCTGCGCCTGGCATGCAGCGGCAGGTATGGCCTCGCCGCCACAGTCCTGAGCGGCAATATCGCGCACATCCAGCAGGCGGTGGCTGCCCTGCCGGTGGGAACCGTCAAGGTCAATAAGGTGTTCGGCGGCGCCCCGGGTGGTGCCGCACAGCCACGCGGCGAAAGCGGGCACGGGTTCGGTTACGGACCGGAGCTGCTGGACGAGTTCAGCCAGGTGAAGGTGGTGCACATTGCTGCCCCGCCCGCTAGGACCCCAGGAAAGGACCAGCCATGAGCACGTCTCCAGAAGCCGTGGACCTCTCCAGCCAGCGGGCGCTGTCCGAGTGGCTGCCCGGGCGCCTGGCGGCGGAGGAACCCCGCATCCTGGTGGTTGGCGACCTCATGCTGGACGGCTGGTGGAGCGGCACCATTGAGCGGCTTTGCCGCGAGGCGCCCGCCCCGGTGGTGGACATCCAGATCCGGGAGTCCGTTCCCGGCGGCGCAGCCAACACCGCCATGAACCTGGCCGCCCTGGGTGCCCGGGTTTCCGTGGCCGGGATCATCGGCACCGACGACGCCGGCGTGGACCTGCGCAACCAGCTGGTGGCGGCCGGCATCGACGTCCGGCACCTGCACACCCATCCGGACATGGTGACCACCACCAAGACCAGGATCAGCAGCGGCGGGCAGGTGATGCTGCGCCTGGACGACTCAGCCAGGACTGTGCCGGCCGACGCCCTGGCCGCGCTGGCCGCCTCGGTGCGCGCCGCCGTCGAACGCCAGGATGCCGTCCTGGTTTGCGACTACGGGAACGGCGTCCTTGCCGGGCCGGTGCAGGCGGGACTGGTGGAGACGCTGGGGGCCCGGGAGGGCACGGTGCGGCGGCCGCTGGTGGTGGTCGACTCGCACGATCCCCGCCCCTGGGCCCCGCTGCGGCCGGACCTGGTCACACCGAACGCGCAGGAAACGGCGCGGCTCCTGGACGTGCGGCTGCCCGACGGGCAGGAACGCGTGGACGCCGTGGGCGCGCAGGCGGAAGCGCTGCTCGCTGCCACCGGCGCCCGGGCGGTGGTGGTCACCCTGGACCGCGACGGCACGGTGCTGTTAACCTCCGACGGCGTCCGGCACCGCACATGGGCGCGGCCGGCGGCCGAGAAGCAGGCCTCCGGTGCCGGCGACACATTCGTTGCGGCACTCACGCTGGGCCGCTCGGCCGGGCTGCCCCTGACGGCAAGCCTGGACCTGGCGCAGTCCGCAGCCGATGTGGTGGTGCACCAGGCGGGCACGTCGGTCTGCAGCACGGAACAGCTGAGCCGCTACCTGCGAGCCTTCGCGGACACCGCACTGGGCGCCGACGAACTGGAACGGCAGCTCGGGGTGCACCGGGCCCAGGGCCAGCGGATCGTGCTGACCAACGGCTGCTTCGACGTGCTGCACAGCGGGCACACCCGCTACCTCAACCAGGCCAAGCAGCTGGGCGACATCCTGGTAGTGGCCCTCAACAGCGACTCCTCCGTCCGCCGGCTCAAGGGCGCGGGCCGGCCCATCAACGCCGTGGGTGACCGGGCCGCCGTGGTGGCTGCGCTCAGCTGCGTGGACTACGTGACCGTCTTCGACACGCCCACCGCCGAGCCGCTCATCCGGCAACTCCGCCCGGAGGTCTACGCCAAGGGCGGTGACTACACCCCGGAGATGCTGGCGGAGACCCCTGCGGTGGAGGAGTACGGAGGCCGGGTGGCCATCCTGGACTACGTGGCGGAACGCTCCACCACCGCCGTGGTCAACCGGATCCGGGACGGCGAGGGTGCCGCTTCGGCCATCTAGGTGCTTTCCCCCGGGCCCGCGCTGCGCCCGCTTCCGGTGCGGCGCGGCCCCGGTGGTCATTTAGGGTTGAAGCATGACTGAGGCGCGGCACGGGTAATGGCGAAACGCGGAAAGTCAGGGGGCCGGGGCGGCAGGACCGCGGCGGTCACAGCCGAACAGCCCAAGGGGACAAAGCCCGGCGGCCCCGTGGAGGGCGTCTACGACATCGATACCGGCGACTGCGAGCTGATCGCGGACCAGGACAACTCCACCGGCTGGCTCCTGAAGATCAATGGCGTCATGAGCTCGCACATCGACCTCGCCGACCCGCTGTTCCTCGACTTCGAGTACATGCGCTGGATGGCGGCGCTGATCGAGTCGCGCTGGCCGCCGTCGGGCATTGCTTCCGCAGGATCCGCCGCCGCGGCCGGCACCGCTTCCCGGCTGCGCGGGCTGCATTTAGGCGGCGGCGCTTGCTCGCTGGCCCGCTACTTTGCCACCGCCTACCCCGACGCGCGGCAGGTGGTGGTGGAGCTCGACGGGAAGCTGGCCGAATATGTCCGCGGCTGGTTCGACCTTCCCAAGGCGCCGCTGCTGCGCCTGCGGGTGGGGGAAGCCCGCCAGGTGACGGAGACCCTGACCCCGGACACCCGGGACTTCATCATCCGGGACGTCTTTGCCGGCGCCCTGACCCCGCGCCCGCTGACCACCGCCGAGTTCAACCAGCACGTCCGCCGGGTCCTCGCCCCGGGCGGTTTGTATGTGGTGAACTCGGGCGACGGCCCGGACCTCAGGAACGCACGCGAGGACGCCGCCACCATCGCGGCCGCCTTCGCGCACACCGTCATCATCGCCGATCCCGCCATGCTGAAGGGCAGGCGCTACGGGAACATGGTGATGGCGGGCAGCGACGTTCCCTTTGAGGACGATCCACAGCTTGCCCGCAGGCTGCTGGGCGGCGCCGTCCCTGCGCACCTCTGGGACGACGCCCAGGTCCGGGCCTTCGCTGCCGGCGCCCCGGTCCGCCACGACCCGCCGGCCGGTACGGCCCCGCCGGCAGTCTAGCCGCGCCCCAGCAGTGCCTCACGGTGGGCGTCCATTTGGTCCCGCAGCGCCTGCACCACGGCCGCGACGGCGGGGCGGCGCAGTGAGTCCGGCCGCAGGACCATCCAGTAGGGGAGCAGCTCGGCGATTTCGTCCGGCAGCAGCCTCACCAGGTCATCGTGGAGGTCGCCCATGAAACAGGGCAGGAACCCCACGCCCGCGCCGGCCCGCGTGGCCTCCACATGGACGAAGACGTTGGTGGACGTCAGCCCGTCCCGCATGGCGGGGACCAGCCGGCGCGGCGCGTCCAGGTCGTCCACCTGCAGCATCGAGTCCACGAAATACACCAGCGGGTGCTCGTTGAGCTCTGCCACGCTGCCGGGCGTCCCATGATCTGCAAGGTAGGCCCGTGAGGCGTACATGCCCAGCATGTATTCGCCCAGCCGCACGGCTTCGGCGCGGTGCACCTGCGGCTCACCCACCACCACTTCGATGTCCAGCCCCGAACGCTGCTGCAGAGCCCGCCGGGTCATGGTCACCACCTCCACGCTGAGCCCGGGGTGGTCACGGCGGAGCCGGGCCACCGCAGGAGCCGCAATGTAGGCACTGAACCCGTCCGTCGCCGTCATGCGCACGACGCCGGTTATCGGGTCGGGTGCCTTGCCCGCCGGTCCCAGCGTGCCCAGGACGGCCTCCACCTGCTCGGCCACATGCACCGCCTGCTGGCCCAGTTCGGTCAGCTCCCAGCCGCCCGCCGCACGGGCAAGGACGCGGCCGCCCAGCGCCTTCTCCAGCGCAGCGATCCTGCGCGAGACGGTGGTGTGGTTCAGCCCCAAAGCCTGGGCCGCCGTCGTAAATTTAGCCGAGCGGGACACTGCGAGCAGGACCAGGAGGTCATCCGGATTGGCGTTCATATCTGCAATTCTGCACATGGCGGGTGCCGGTTTGGTCATTGTAGCCACATGTTTGTGCAGCAATACTCAGGGTAACCGTCAGTACTGGAGACCGCAGCACGTGTCAGTGTGGACACCAAGGAGAAACAGTGAGCGCAGAGCAACGACCCGCAAACCAGGCAGCCGGGTCCGGCGGTGATTTGAACGGCCGGAAGGCGCTGGTCACGGGCGGCGCCAGCGGAATCGGAGCAGCATGCGTGCGGGAGCTCGCGGCCCACGGCGCCAAGGTGGTGGTGGCCGACGTCGACTCCGCCGGCGCTGCCGCGCTCGCCGATGAGGTGGGCGGCACCTCCTGGGCTGTGGACCTGCTGGACGTGGACCGGCTCGCCACCCTGAGCCTGGACTGCGACATCCTGGTGAACAACGCCGGGATCCAGCGCGTCAGCCCCATCGAGGAGTTCGATCCTGCAGAATTCCGGCGGATCCTCACCCTGATGCTGGAAGCCCCGTTCCTGCTGGTCCGGGCCGCCCTGCCGCACATGTACGCGAACGGGTTCGGCCGCATCATCAATGTGTCCTCCGTGCACGGCCTCCGGGCTTCGCCCTTCAAGAGCGCCTACGTGTCCGCCAAGCATGGACTGGAGGGGCTGAGCAAGGTGACCGCGCTGGAAGGCGGCGAGCACGGCGTGACGTCCAACTGCATCAACCCCGGCTATGTCCGCACTCCGCTGGTGGAGAAGCAGCTGGCGGACCAGGCCGCGGTGCACGGCATTCCCGAGTCCGAAGTCCTGGCCAAGGTGATGCTTACCGAGTCCGCCATCAAGCGCCTGGTGGAGCCGGAGGAGGTGGCATCGCTGGTGGCCTGGCTTGCATCGGCCCGTGCGGGAATGGTCACCGGCGCCAGTTACACCATTGACGGCGGCTGGTCCGCAAAGTAGCCACCCCCTCGAAGTTTTTGTCCAGATATGGCGGGATAAACGGCTGTGAAGTCGCCATACCTGGACAAAAACTCCTGTTGTTGGGGGTTAGTCCAGCCGTTTGAGCTGCCGATGGTCGTAGAAGAACACGCCCTGCGCGGTGTCCACGCCCGCACTCGTTCCCTGCAGGAACACCACCAGCCCCTCGTGCCGGCCCTTGAAGGGATCGTCACCCACCACGGGGTCACCGATCTTGAAGGGCGAACGGGGAGCGAAGGACCTCCGGACCCGGGTCCAGGTGTGCTTTGCTGCCCCGGCCAGGCTGACGGGCCGGCCCAAGCTGCAGGGGTCCCGGACTTCGGCTTTGACCATGCTTACCAACTCCTCGAAAGCGGCACGGGCCGCTCACTGGCGGTGCAGGTCAACCGGAACGCTCCCAGCAGAGGGCGGCCCTCCCATTCCGGCTGGCACCTTACGCCAAAGCTATGCGCTATTCACACCAGTCACACCAGTAACAGGTACTCACGTTCGCTGAAGCGGCTACTTACCTGCCCCTGCTCCGGCTCCGCGCCCGCCGTTGATGATCTCATCGGCGTTGTCGAAGGCCCAGGCAACCAGCGGGACCAGCAGTCCGCTGAGCTCATAGCCCTTTTCGGTGAGACTGTAGTCGACGCGTGGTGGAATGACCGGCTGGGCGTTCCTGCTGACCAGGCCGTCGCGCTCCAGGGTCCTTAGCGTCTGGGCCAGCATCTTTTCGCTGATGCCTTCGGCCCGCCGTCGTAATTCGCTCCACCGCTGCTCTCCTTCGGACAGCGAGAGCAGGATCAGAACGCCCCATTTGCTGGTGATATGGTCCAGCAGCGTCCGGCTGGGGCACCCGGCCGGGAACACGCCGTCGGCAAAGCTTCCGGGCAGCGGGGACGGATGCGTTGTGGCTTCCATGGAGCCAGCTTACCGTGAGGTCAGTACCTTACTTCAAAGTGCGTACTCTCTTTCGGGAAGTTATTCCCCGAGGCCGGGGTTGTGCCCTTCGACAGGCTAAACCAACTGAAAGGACCCATTGTGAGCATCGTCGTAACAGGAGCCACCGGACAACTCGGCCGCCACGTCATCGAGGCACTGCTGGAGCGCAACGTTCCCGCCCAGGACATCGTGGCCGCCGGGCGCTCCGTCGACAAGCTGGCGGACTTCGCGGAGCAGGGCGTCCAGGTCCGGCGGATGGACTATGCGGACGCGGCGTCCGTGGCTGCGGCCCTGCAGGGTGCGCGCAGGGTGCTGCTGGTTTCCGGCAGCGAGGTGGGCCAGCGGGTGGAGCAGCACCGCACGGTGATCAAGGCCGCGAAGGCCGAAGGCGTGGAGCTGCTGGCCTACACCAGCATTGCCAACGCCGATACCACGGGCATGCTGCTGGCCGCCGAGCATAAGGAGACGGAAGCCGTCCTCAGCGGATCGGGCGTCCCGTTCGTCCTGCTGCGCAACGGCTGGTACCTGGAAAACTACACGGGGCAGCTGCCGGGAACCCTCGCGCAGGGTGCGCTCGCCGGCGCCGCGGGCTCCGGCAGGGTCAGCGGTGCCGCCAGGGCTGACTACGCGCACGCGGCCGCGGCCGTCCTGGTTGCTGACGGGCAGGCGGGCAAGGTGTACGAGCTGGGCGGTGACGTAGCTTTCACCATGGCCGACCTGGCCGCCGAGATCACCGCTGCTACCGGCAAGGACATCAGCTACAACGACCTGCCCGCGGAGGATTACGCGGGCCTGCTCGCCGGCGCCGGCGTTCCGGCTGCCTTCGCGGAGATCCTTGCCGACTCGGACCTGGGCATCGCCCGCGGCGACCTGCTGGTCAGCACGGGCGACCTGCGCAGGCTGATTGGACGGCCGACGACGTCCCTCGCCGAGGCGGTGCGGTCCGCGGCCGCCCCAGCCTGACGAACGCTTCGCACTTCCCGGCTCGCTCTCGCACATCCTGCAGGTTTTGGGTCAACCCTCTGTCACCCGGTGAGAGAGGGATCCAAAATACCGTGCATCAAGTGATAGAGCGTCGGGGGGTCAGGACTTGCTGCCCGTGAGGGCGAGGGTGCCGCCCAGCCCAATCATCAGTGCTCCGCCCGTGGCCTCCACGGCGTCCACCCTGTGCGGCGACCGGGCAAACCACTGCCGGGCCGTGCCGGCGGCGATGGCCCAGAGGCTGTCCGAAACCAGGGCGATCAACAGGAATACCGCGCCCAGCAGGCCCAGCTGCAGGGGGATGGCGCCGGAGGGATAGTCCACGAACTGGGGCAGGACGGCAACGAAGAACACCACGGATTTGGGGTTGGTGGCACCCACAATGGCTCCCTGCCCCACCAGCCGCCAAGGCGCCGAGGAGGTGGGGCTCTGGTCAGGCGCGGACGGCCTCCGGTGATGCCGGATTGCCTGCACGCCCAGATAAACGAGGTAGGCGGCCCCGGCAAACTTCACGATGCTGAAGAGAACCACCGACTGCGCCACCACGACCCCCACCCCCAGGGCCACGGCAGCCACCTGGACCAGCTGCCCCGCCGCATTCCCCAGGACGGTGAGGACGCCGCCCTTCCAGCCGAGGGCAAGGGAACGGCCGATCACGAAGAGCACGCTCGGCCCCGGGACGGCAATAAGCACCACCGAGGCGAGCGAAAACGCCAGCAGGTTAGGGAGGGGAACCATGCCTGATTTTAGTCCCGGGACGGCGCTGGCGGCACTGGACGTGCCATACCCGATCAGCCTTCCCGGGCAGGCCGGCCCACGGGCAAGGGGACGTTTCGTCCATGAGGTCGGCCCGGCGTCGTCCGCTGCCCTTCACCCACAAGTGGTAGGCGTTGTCTTTGGTCTCAGACACCCCGGATGCAACAGGGGCGGAAAACAAAATCCCTTCGCCTGTTCTTGCCAACGTCTGGGATACCAGACACCGGACCCCTTGGATTAAGACTTAAAGGTCCTCCGAGGGCGCATCCTAGTGTATGGGATACCGGACAGTACCGGTTTCCTGAAGGAAGGAGTACCGGTGCCAGTGACGGAAACCCAACTGACCCCCGCGCGCGAAGCAAAGGCGGCGTCGAAAGTTCCTGCGGCCGAAAACACGCTGCGCATCCTGAAGCTGCTCGCGTCCCGCCGGGGGCCGATGGCAGCGTCCCAGATCGCCGCGACACTCGGACTGCCACGCTCCAGCGTCTACCACCTGCTGGGGGTCATGGAGGCCAACGGCTTTGTGCTCCACCTGCATGAGGAGCAGCGCTACGGGCTGGGGATCAGCGCGTTCGAGCTCAGTTCCGCCTACTCCCGCCAGGAGCCGCTGTCCCGGCTGGGCCGCCCGCTGATGGCGTCACTCGTGGACGCCATTGGCGAGAGTGCGCACCTGGCCGTGCTGCACGGCCGGGACGTGCTGTACATCGTGGAGGAGCGGGCCAAGAACCGTCCGTCCCTGGTGACCGACGTCGGCGTCCGGCTTCCCAGCCACCTCACCGCCAGCGGGCGCGCCATCCTCGCCGCCCTGCCCAAGTCCCAGGTCCGCGCGCTGTACCCGAACGCGGCTGCGTTCACGGCCCGGCATGAGACCGAGGCGCCCATCATGAAGTACTCCGCGCTGTCCTCCCACCTGGACCGGGTCCGGCAGCGCGGCTACGCCACCGAGCACGGCGAGGTGACGCCGGGGTTCGGGTCCATCGCTGCCGCCGTCACCGATCACTTGGGCTGGCCCACGGCTGCCGTCGCAGTGACCTTCCTCGAGGACAAGCTGGCAGCCGACGAGTGGCCCGCCCTGGCCGCCCGCGTCCAGAAGGTAGCCGACGAACTATCGGTCCGGATCCACGGACGCCCCGGCAAGTAGGCCTGGCCGGGCGATTGGGGAAGAGGCCCCGGGGGGTTGTCTGGAATGCCGGACAGCACCCCCGAAAAACCCCTGTGAACCCCCTTCCCAAAGGGCTTTAGTTGATACAGAAGTTCTTTTCCACCACAGACACACATGAAAAGGAGCCATCATGGCACCCGCCGATTTCACTACCGGTGCCCGCCCGGTCAAAGCTGCCCGCGGCACCGGGCTCACCGCCAAGTCCTGGCAGACCGAAGCGCCGCTGCGCATGCTGATGAACAACCTGGACCCCGAGGTGGCCGAGCGCCCGGATGACCTGGTGGTCTACGGGGGCACCGGCCGTGCTGTCCGTTCCTGGGCCGCGTTTGACGCCATCACCCGGACCCTGGAAACCATGGAAAAGGACGAGACCCTGCTGGTCCAGTCCGGCAAGCCGGTGGGTGTGTTCCGCACCAACGAATGGGCGCCGCGGGTGCTGCTGGCCAACTCCAACCTGGTGGGGGACTGGGCCACGTGGCCGGAGTTCCGCCGGCTCGAGGCCGAGGGCCTGATGATGTACGGCCAGATGACCGCGGGGTCCTGGATTTACATCGGCACGCAGGGAATCCTGCAGGGCACCTTCGAGACCTTCGCCGCGATCGCCCGCAAGCTCACCGGTGACGAGAACGGCACCCTCGCCGGCACCCTCACGCTCACCGGCGGCTGCGGCGGCATGGGCGGCGCCCAGCCCCTGGCTGTCACCCTGAACGAGGGCGCCTGCCTGATTGTCGACGTCGACGAGACCCGCCTGCGCCGCCGCGCCGGCAAGCGCTACCTCGACGAGGTGGAGACGGACCTCGACGCCGCCATCGCCAAGGTGCTTGCGGCCAAGGAAGAGCGCCGCGGCTGGTCCGTGGGCTACGTGGGGAACGCCGCCGAGGTCTTCCCGGAAATCCTCCGCCGCCACAAGGCCGGTGAACTGACCGTGGACATCGTGACCGACCAGACCTCGGCCCACGACCCCCTGTCCTACCTGCCCGAAGGCATCTCTGTGGCCGAGTGGCACCGCGAGGCCGAGGCGGATCCGGAAGGCTTCACCAAGAAGGCCCAGGCCTCGATGGCCCGGCACGTCCAGGCCATGGTGGAGTTCCAGGATGCCGGCGCCGAGGTCTTCGACTACGGCAACTCGATCCGCGACGAGGCCCGCAAGGGCGGCTACGAGCGCGCTTTCGAGTTCCCCGGCTTCGTCCCGGCGTACATCCGGCCGCTGTTCTGCGAGGGCCTGGGCCCGTTCCGCTGGGTGGCGCTGTCCGGCGACCCCGAGGACATCCGCGTCACGGACGAAGCCATCAAGGAACTCTTCCCGGAAAACCAGCACCTGCACCGCTGGATCGACGCCGCCCAGGAACGCGTGGAGTTCGAAGGCCTGCCGGCCCGCATCTGCTGGCTCGGCTACGGCGAACGGCACAAGGCGGGGCTGCTGTTCAACCAGCTCGTCAAGGAAGGCAAGGTCAAGGCCCCCATCGTGATCGGCCGCGACCACCTCGACTCCGGCTCCGTCGCGTCCCCGTACCGCGAAACCGAGGCCATGGCCGACGGCTCCGACGCCATCGCCGACTGGCCCCTGCTCAACGCACTGCTGAACACCGCCTCCGGCGCCACCTGGGTGTCCCTGCACCACGGCGGCGGCGTCGGCATCGGCCGCTCCATCCACGCGGGCCAGGTCTCCGTGGCCGACGGCACCGACCTCGCAGCCCAAAAGCTCGAACGGCTCCTCACCAACGACCCCGGCATGGGAGTCATCCGCCACGCCGACGCCGGCTACGACCGCGCCCTCGACGTCGCCAAGGAACGCGGCGTCCGCATCCCCATGAACGAGAGCAAGTAATCATGATCCCCACGAACTCCCTAACCTCGCAGGCTCGGCCAGGGAACCCTGTCCGCGTGGCCCCAGCCCACGAACCGCTGACCGTCACCCTCGGCTCCAGCGGCGTCACGCCCGAGGATGTGCTCGCCGTCGCGCGCCACAACGCCAACGTGGCCATCGCGCCTGAGGCCCTCGACGCCGTCGCCAAAGTCCGCGCCCACATCGACAGCCTGGCCGCCAGCGACACCCCGGCCTACGGCATCTCCACCGGCTTCGGTGCCCTGGCCAACCGGCACATTCCCGCTGAACTGCGCACCCAGCTGCAGAAGTCCCTGATCCGCAGCCACGCCGCCGGGATGGGGCCGGCGGTGGAACGCGAAGTGGTGCGCGGCATCATGTTCCTGCGTGCCAAGACCCTGGCATCGGGCCGCAGCGGCGTCCGTCCCGTGGTCCTGCAGACCATGGTGGACGTGCTCAACGCCGGCATCACCCCGGTGGTCCGCGAGTTCGGCTCGCTCGGTTGCTCCGGCGACCTCGCCCCGCTCTCGCACTGCGCCCTGGTGCTGATGGGCGAGGGTGAAGCGGAAGGGCCCGACGGCGTCCGTTACGGCGGGCAGGGACAGCGGCCTGTCGCCGAACTGCTTGCAGAGCACGGCATCGAACCCGTCATCCTCGCCGAAAAGGAGGGCCTTGCCCTCGTCAACGGCACCGAGGGCATGCTGGGCATGCTCCTCATGGCCATCGCCGACCTCCGCCAGCTGCTGACGACGGCGGACATCACCGCCGCGCTCAGCGTCGAGGCGCTGCTCGGCACCGACCAGGTGTTCCTGCCGGAGCTGCACGCAGCCCTGCGTCCCCACCCGGGACAGGCCGCCAGTGCGGACAACATGCTGCGCGTGCTTTCCAACTCACCGATCGTGGCCTCGCACCGGGTGGGCGACTCCCGCGTCCAGGATGCGTACTCGCTGCGTTGCGCCCCGCAGGTTGCCGGCGCCGTGCGGGACACGGTGGACCATGCCGAACTCGTGGCCACCCGCGAGCTGGCGGCCGCCATCGACAACCCCGTGGTGCTGCCCGACGGCCAGGTCAGCTCCAACGGCAACTTCCACGGTGCCCCGGTGGCCTACGTCCTGGACTACCTGGCCATCGCTGTGGCAGACCTGAGCTCCATCGCTGAGCGCCGGACGGACCGGATGCTCGATCCCGCCCGCTCACACGGGCTCCCGGCCTTCCTGGCGGCAGATCCTGGAGTGGATTCCGGCCTGATGATCGCCCAGTACACCCAGGCCGGACTGGTGTCGGACAACAAGCGGCTGGCTGTCCCGGCGTCGGTGGACTCCATCCCGAGCTCCGCCATGCAGGAGGACCACGTGTCCATGGGCTGGCATGCGGCCCGCAAGCTGCGGAAGGCCGTGGACAACCTGCGCCGCGTCCTGGCCATTGAGCTGGTCACGTCGGCCCGGGCCCTTGACATCCGCATCCAGCTCTCCGGGGGCGTCCTGACGCCGGGTCCTGCTGGCGCCGCCGTGGTGGCAGCCCTCCGCGACGTGGTGGACGGGCCCGGAACGGACCGCTTCCTTTCTCCGGAACTGGAAACGGCTGACCGGCTGGTGGCGTCGGGTGAGGTGCGCAGGGCGGCCGAATCCGCCGTCGGTTCCCTCGCCTGAGAACGAAGGATCTTCGTCTTCTACTACGCTCCGTGTCCACCTGGCGGGATTTTGGGCGACACAGCCATCAGGGGGCTACAGAGTGTAGTAGAACTGAAGGTGTAGTAAAAGTCACATCAAAGAGGCTGTGGCGCAGAACGTATACAAAGGGGTAGAAGTTCAAATGAAAGCACGTGGGGCAGTCCTATCGAGGCGCAATGCCCATTCCGCCGTGGTATCCGACTGGAAGAGCCTTTCCGTTGGTGACCGCGTCGAGATCATCAAGCATGCGCATGTGGTAGCGGCCGGGGAGGTGGAAGAGGTGTCGCAGAGCGGAAACGTGCTGTGGCTTGTGCCCGCGGGGCCAGCGGAAAAACAGCTCTTCCTAAAGTCCGACGGCGTGCAGGTGCGCCGCGGCTAGCAACCCCTGGAGAAACAGCAAAATCCCCGTACCGCCCAAGGCGATGCGGGGATTTGTGCTTAACCGGCTTATGCCGGAAGGGCCGTTGTCAGGCAGCGAGGGCTTCGTAAGTTTCACCGAAGGGTACCGATTCGTCCAGGGCCACGGTGTAGCGCCCGGGGTGCGGAGGGCTGATCCATTTACCGGCTGCAGCGCGGGATGTCAGATGACTGATCTTTTCACGCGGGGAAGGGCAGTCACAATCCGTGCGTTTGGCGGGAACCTAGGGGCGTCGGACACTATGAAATCCAGCAAAGTGGCACGGATCAAAGGAGACTCAGCATGAAGCTAATGCGCCTGGGCGAGAGCGGGAACGAGCAGCCGGTGGTCCTGGTGACCACGGGCGATGGTGCCGGCCAATACTTCAGCCTTCTCCCGCTGACCCGCGATGTGGACGGTGACTTCCTGGCGTCCGGTGGTGTTGCCCGGGTCCGGGCCGCGCTGGAAGCGGGAGCACTGCCGGCCGTTGACGACGCGCACAACCTGCGCGTGGGGGCCCCGGTAGCCCGGCCGGGAGCGGTGGTGGGTATCGGCATGAACTATGCGGCCCACGCGGCGGAGTCGGGCTCGGCCCCGCCGGAAGTACCGGTCATGTTCCTCAAGCCCAGCAATACAGTCACCGGGCCCTTCGACAAGGCCGCAGTTCCGCCCCTGTCCAACAAATTCGACTGGGAGGTGGAACTGGGCATCGTTATCGGCCGGGAGGCCAGCTACTTGGAAACCACCGCGGAGGCGGCGGCATGCATCGCCGGCTACGTCACGGCGAATGATCTTTCCGAGCGGGAGTACCAGCTCCCCGGCGCGGCGGGCCAGTGGACCAAGGGTAAAACACTGCCGGGGTCCACGCCCCTGGGTCCGTGGCTCGTGCCGGCAGAGGACATCGACGGCGGGAACCTGCCGCTCAGGAGCTGGGTCAACGGCGAGCCGCGCCAGGATTCGGACACGTCGCAACTGATTTTCGACGCACCCACGCTGGTCCATCACTGCAGCCAGTACATGCGCCTGGAGCCCGGGGATGTGATCCTCACCGGGACCCCGGAGGGGGTGGCGCTGAGCGGCCGCTACCCATACCTCCAGCCCGGTGATGTGGTGGAGGCAGAGGTGCAGGGACTGGGCCGCCAGCGCCAGGAGCTGGTCCGCCCCTAGCCCGCCTTCACGGCAAGGACGGGGCAGTCCGCTTCCAGCAGGATCCGCTGTGACACGCTGCCCATGATCAGCTTGCCCACCGGGGTCCGGCGTCGCAGGCCGATCACAATCAGCTCGGCATTGTGCTCCTCCGCGGCATCCAGGACCTCGGCTGCGGCATCGTGTCCACGGACCGGCTGCTTGATCTCATGGTCGATGCCCTGGGTTGCCAGGCGGTCCTCGATGCTCTGGATGTCCGGCTCCTGGGCATAGCGGTTGTCCACCAACGCGTCTCCTTTGGAGGAGTTGATGACCAACAGTCTGGTGTTGCTTTTCCGGGCCTCGGTGATGGCCTGGGTCAGGGCTGCTTCGCCTTCGGGGGTCGGGACGTATCCCACCACGATGGTCATGCTGTCTCCTTGGTTCTGGGAAATGTCGGTAGTTCGGATGTGGCGGTGCGCGGTGCCCGCATGCTACCCGCCATCACCATCACCGGCGGCGTCGCCGCCGTCCGCCCGGTGGGAGCCGTGACTGACGGTTCCGCCAGTCTCCCGCGGTGCGGAGGTAGGCTCGGGTGCCGAACGCAGTGAGGCATCACCGGAGGTAGCCGCTGGGGCACCAACGGCCGCCGGCCGGTTGCGGCGCATCAGCTTGAAGATAAACGGCCACGCCAGGATGAGCGCCACGAGGATGTAGACGACGACGGCGATCGGCTCGCTGAAGAGCCCGGCCGGGTCACCGGCGCTGAGCTGCAGGGTCTTGCGGAGCTGCCCTTCGATGCGCGGGCCGAGGATGACGCCAAGGATCAACGGCAGGACCGGAAGGCCGAAGCGCCGCATCATGAAGCCCAGCGCACCCAGGACCAGCAGGACCACAAGGTCGAACGCCTGCAGGTTCACCGAGTAGGCGCCCAGCGTGGCAAAGAAGAGGATGCCGGCATAGAGGT
Source organism: Arthrobacter sp. Y3221159 (assembly GCF_059089885.1). Taxonomy (NCBI): domain Bacteria; kingdom Bacillati; phylum Actinomycetota; class Actinomycetes; order Micrococcales; family Micrococcaceae; genus Arthrobacter; species Arthrobacter sp. Y3221159. The sequence continues at coordinate 242,826 of NZ_JBNHFC010000003.1, read as the reverse complement.
ACGGCCGGGGGAGCTGCAGCAGCTTGGCCCACAGGGGTGCCAGCGGCAGGTTGATCAACAGGAGGAGCAGGTTGCCGATGAACAGGCTGGCGATCAGCGCCCACACCAGGGGACCCTGGCTGGAGAAGAGCTGCGGCCCGGGCTGGATTCCGTAGGTGGTGAAGGCGGCCAGCATGACGGCGGCGGTGGCGTTGGTGGGCAGGCCCAGGGCCAGCAGGGGAGTCAGGGTTCCCGCGGCGGCGGCGTTGTTCGCAGCTTCAGGTCCGGCCACGCCCTCAATGGCGCCCTTGCCGAATTCCTCGGGGTGCTTGGAGAGGCGCTTTTCCGTGACGTAGGACAGGAACGTGGGAATCTCGGCACCGCCGGCGGGCAGGGCGCCGAACGGGAAGCCGAAGGCGGTTCCGCGAAGCCACGGCTTCCAGGAGCGCCGCCAGTCCTTCCGGCCCATCCAAGGCCGGCCCACGGGAATGACGTGCAGGGGATTGCGGCGCAGGTGGGCGGCCACCCAGAGCGCCTCACCGACGGCGAAGATGGCTACGGCCACCACCACGATGTCCAGGCCGTCCGCAAGCAGCGGCTGGCCAAAGGTCAGGCGCCGCTGGCCGGTCACGGAGTCGATGCCTACCAGGCCGATGGCCAGGCCGAGGCCCAGCGAGGCGAAACCGCGCAGGCGGGAGGAGCCCAGGACGGCGGTCACGGCCAGCAGGGCCAGGACCATGATGGCGAAGTAGCTGGGGGCGCCCAGGCTGACGGCGAACTCCACCACGATGGGCGCGAAGACGGCGAGGAGGGCGGTGCCGATGGTGCCGGCAACGAACGAGCCGATGGCCGCCGTCGCAAGTGCCTGCGCCGCGCGGCCTGCCTTGGCCATCTTGTTGCCTTCGATGGCCGTCACCACCGATGACGATTCGCCCGGGGTGTTCAGGAGGATTGAGGTTGTGGAGCCGCCGTACATGCCGCCGTAGTAGATGCCGGCGAACATAATGAAGGCGCTGGTGGGTTCCAGGGCGTAGGTGACCGGAAGCAGCAGCGCCACGGTCATGGCCGGGCCCAGGCCCGGAAGGACGCCGACGGCGGTGCCCAGCAGCACGCCGATCACGGCGTACAGGAAGTTCATGGGGGTCAGGGCGGTGGCGAAACCGTCCATCAGTGAGGACCAGACGTCCATCAGAGGATTCCTTCCAGGAGTCCGGCCGGAAGCGCGATGCCCAGGCCGAGGTAGAAGCCGTAGAAGGTCAGCAGCGAGAGGGCCACGGAGAGGAGCCCGTCCCGGATATAGTGGCGGCTGCCCAATGCCAGGACGCTGCCCCAGAACAGGACAGTCCCGGAGATGACCCAGCCGGCCCAGTCGATGAGCAGGATGTTGAGGATGAACGCGCCTGCCAGGGGAAGGACGGTCTTCCAGTCGGCGGGGTGGCCGAGTTCGATGTCCTCGCCGCCTTCGGCTTCACCCTTGCCGCCGCGCAGGACGTTGACCGCCAGCAGGACGGCGCACACCACCAGCAGCCCGGCCACGATGAACGGGACCGTCTTGGGCCCTACCGGGTCCGACTGGGAATAGGGGACTGACAGGCGGCTGGCGTCAAGGAAGACCAGGACGCCGGCCGCGCCGAGCAGGAGGGCAACCCCCAGCTCGGCGCGGCCTTTCAGGCCGGTTGGCAAGGAGCTCACGCCAGGCCCAGTTTCGTCAGGACGTCCGCCACCCGCTTGTCCTGCTCGGAGAGGAAGGTCTCGAACTCGTCGCCGGTGATGAAGGCATCGGTCCAGCTGTGGGTCTTCAGGGCTTCCTTCCAGCCTTCGCTCTCGTGCATCGTTTCGAGGGCGGCGATCAGGGATGCCTTGTCCTCGTCGCTGATGCCGGGAGGGGCCACGATGCCGCGCCAGTTGGTGAACACCAGGTCGATGTTGGATTCCTTCAGCGTGGGTGCGTCCACGCCTTCGAGCCGCTCTTCGCCACTGGTGGCCAGCACGCGGATCTCGCCGGACTCAATCTGCTGCAGGTACTCACCGGCGCCGGAGGCAGCGAAGCCGAGCTTGTTGCCGAGGATCGCGGGCAGCAGGTCGCCGCCGCCGTCGTAGGAGACAAAGTTGACCTTGGTGGCGTCAATGCCCACCGCGCCGGCCAGCTGCATGGGAAGCAGGTGGTCCGGGCCGCCGGGGGAGGAGCCCCCGCCCACGGAGATGGAGGCGGGGTCTGCCTTCCAGGCGGCCACGAGGTCGTCGATGGTCTTGTACGGGGAGTCCTTGCTGACCATGATGGCGCCGGGCTCTTCGATCAGGCGGGCCAGCGGCGTGGTTTCGGTCAGCTTGGATTCGGACTTGTTGGTGTAGCTGGCGCCAACCACGCCCAGGCCCATGAGCATGGCAAGATCGCCGTTGCCCTTTTCGTTGACAACGCGGGCCAGGCCCACGGTGCCGCCGGCGCCGGCGAGGTTGAAGACCTCGGTGTTGCTGGTGATCTTCTCGTCCTCGAGGACCTTTGCGGCTGCACGGGCTGTGGTGTCGTAACCGCCACCCGGGGTGTTGGGGACCATGATCTGCAGCCCGGTGATGGGCCCGGCGGCAGCGCCGGAGCCTTCCGAACCGGTGGAGCTCTTGCCCGTGGCACCGCAGCCGGTGGCCATCAGGGCGATGCCGGCGGCGACGGCGGCGATTCGCAATGCGCGGATCTGGCGCATGGTGTTCCTCTTCTCTGAAAAACGATCAGCAAGACTGACTGGTGATTCGATGCTAGGTTGCGCCGTGATGCCGGTCACTCTTGTGTACGCAGAGAAAGTTGAGTTCATTAAGTTCACGTTCCATGGGATGCGTGCCAACTCTCCGGCCCCGGCGCCGTGGGTGCGGGTGGGATATAGTTCCCGGTAATTACGGCAGGGACCAGGCCGGCATGGGAATCAAAGGGAAGCAAGCACAGTGACTCGACGAAGAGGGATGTCCCTCGCGGGGCAGTACCTCCTGCTGCAGTTGCTGATCGTGTTGGCGGTCCTGGTGGCCGTAGTGGCCATTTCCCTAGCCCAGTCCGCCGCCTCCTTCGAGCGGGTCGAGGGCCGCCGTGCCCTCTCCGCGGCCGAGGCGCTGGGCAGCAATCCCGCGGTCCGTGAGCTCCTTCCCACCGCAGAACCCCGGGCCGGGGCGGCCCTGCCGGCCGTGGCCGAGTCCGTCCGGACAGTCTCCGGGTCATCCCAGGTGGCGCTGGCGAGGATGGACCGGACGGTGGTGGCGTCCTCGGACCCCGGGCTGCTCGGACAGCCCCTGGAACTGGGCGACAGCCGGGTCCTGGAGGGCCGGGCGTGGACCGGCGTGGTGGCCGGCGGCGGCAGCACCGTCCTCTCCGCCCACGTCCCGGTACTGGACGATGCCGGGAAGATGATCGGGATCGCAGCCATCAGCAGGGACTATCCCACCACTTTGGAGCGGCTGGGCGACGCTGTCCCCAACCTGCTCACCTATGTGGGCGTTGCCAGTGTCCTGGGCGTTGCCGGGTCCTTCCTGCTGTCCCGGCGCGTCAAGCGGCAGACCCTCGGCATGGAGCCGAGCGAGATCACCGGGCTGGTGGAAAACCGTGAGGCTATGCTGCACGGGCTCAAGGAGGGCGTGGTCGCCCTTGACCCGAACGAACGCATCACCGTGGCCAATGACAGCGCCCGGGAGCTGCTGGGCCTGCCGGAGGACTGCGTCGGCAAAAGGCTGAATTCACTCCCGGTGGATCCGGCCCTGAAAGTGGTGCTCACCCGCGACCAGCCGGACCCGGACCAGCTGGTGCTGGTGGGTGAACGGCTGGTGGTCCTGAACCGGGTGCCCATCCGGTCGCGCGGCCGGGAGATTGGTTCCGTCACCACGCTGCGTGACCGGACCGAGCTGTCCTCGCTGGAGCGGGAGCTCGGCGCCACCCGGACCGCCACCGATACGCTGCGCGCCCAGGCCCACGAGTTCGCCAACCAATTGCACGTCATTTCCGGGCTGATCCAGATCGGCGACTACGATTCCGTGGTGCAGTTCGTAAACGGGGCCACCGTGGACCGGACCCGGCTCAACGACGAGGTCACGGCCAGGATCCAGGATCCGGCCCTGGCCGCGCTGCTGATTGCCAAATCCAGCCTGGCCGCGGAACGCAACGTCACCCTCCAGTTGGACCCCGCCTCGGCCCTGGGTCCCGTCAGCGACGAGCTCTCGCGCGACCTCGCCACCGTGGCGGGAAACCTCGTGGACAACGCGTTCGACGCCGTCTCCGGGGTCGGGCAGGCAACCGTCCGGGTGCTGGTGAAGGACAGCGGGGACCAGGTCACCCTCACCGTGCGGGACAACGGGCCCGGCGTTCCGCCGGAAGCCGTAGAGGATATTTTCCGGCAGGGCTTCACCACCAAAGCCTCCGTGCGGGAAGGGGGCCGCGGGTTCGGCCTGGCCCTGTCCCGCGTGGTCTGCCGCCGGTCCGGCGGCGACCTGACGGTGGACAATGACAACGGGGCGGTTTTCACCGCCCGCTTCACACGAGGTGCACATTCATGATTAAGGTCCTGATAGTCGATGACGACTTCATGGTGGCCAAGGTCCACGCCGGGTTCATCCAGCGGACTCCCGGCTTCACTGTGGTGGGTGCCGCGCACACCGGCGCCCAGGCCGTCGTCGAAACCGAACGCCTGCAGCCGGACCTGGTGCTGCTGGACATCCATCTCCCCGACATCAACGGCCTGGACCTCATGCACCGGCTTCGCGAGGCGGCCCCGGAACTTGACGTGCTGGTAATCAGTGCCGCCCGTGAAGTGGAAACGGTGCGGAAGGCGCTGCGCGGCGGCATTGTGCACTACCTCATCAAGCCCTTCTCCCAGACGGACCTCCAGGAGCGCCTGGAGCACTACCGGAGCGCGTACCAGGCCCTCGACTCGGCCAAGGACATCGCCGAGCAGTCGGACGTCAACCGCGTGTTCGGGCTGGACAGGACCGAACGGCCGCTGCCCAAGGGCTGCAGCGTGGAGACCCTGAAACTGGTGGAGGACGCGCTGAAGGAGGCCGACGGCGACCTGTCGGCTGCCGAGGTAGCCGAACAGCTGGGCACGTCCCGGGTCAGCGCCCGCCGCTACCTCGAGTACCTGAATGACGAGGGCCTGCTCGAGGTGCGGCTGAAGTACGGGGTGGGGCGGCCGGAGCGCAGGTACCTGCTGAAGGCCTGACGCTCTCTGTATCCTCAAACCCTTAGCGCTCGCCGCCCGTCGTCGGGCCGGGCAGGAACTCGGAAGGCAGTTCAGCCACCGGAACGATCACCATGTCCTGCACCTTCCAGTCGAAGGCGATGCACGCCTCGCGGGCCTCTTCCAGCTGCTCCAGGCTGGGCATGCCCCCGTGGGCGGGCACCACGAACGATTCCACGTGGAACACATGCCCCTCGTCGCGGATGCGGGACCGGGCCTCCTGCGTCCAGGGTAATCCGCGGAGGTAGGTGTCCAGCCGGCGCGCCAGCGGGTGCGGTGCTTCGTCGTCGTACGTCATGGCCCTTTTGTCCATCAGCGCCGAGACCGCTCCGCGGGTGTTGCGGATGCCGTCATGCAGGATGCTGCCGGAGATGAGGATGGCCGCGGCATAGTCCGCCCACCACAGGCCCAGGCCAATGCCCGCTACCCCGGCCACTGCAGCAACAGCGGTCATCCAGTCGGCCTTGTTCATGTCCGCGTCGGCGTACAGGACCTTGTCGTGCAGCTGTTCGGCGAGTTTCATTTTTGCCCTGCCCAGGAAGACAGGAGGCGCCGCGGTGAGGATCATGACGCCCATCATCAGCCAGCCCAGCCAGATGGTGGTGCCGAAGAGGTTGATGCCGCCGATGGTGGGGTGCTCGGCTGTCAGCAGTCCAAGCGCGGACTCCACCAGCAGGTAGCCGCCCATCACGGTCAGGGCCACGGCGGCAACCAGGTGCGCCACACCGGTGGCCCGGTGGTAGCCATAGGGATGCTTCTCCGACGGCGGTTTGCGGATGGCGTGTGCAGCCACCAGGAAGGAGATGGGCGGCAGAAAGGAGAGCAGGTCCTCGATCCAGGCAGCCTTCATTGCCTGCGAGTTCCCGAGCACCAGGAACACCAGGGTGGTGGTGATCACCAGGAAGCCCATGGTGATCCATTCGGTCCTGATGGCCTTGCGCAAGGCTTCCTGCTGTTCGGGCGGTAGCTCGGTATGGCCGAACCGGACGGACTGGGTGCTGTTGGTCCCGATCATGACCTCCCGCCTTCCAGCAGGAACCGGTCCAGCTCGAGAAGGAAGGCGTTTTCGCCCATAGGGACCAGCATGACGTGCTTGTGCAAGGAACCACGGCTGTCGCGGGACTCCGTGTATGGCCGGGTCAGTCCGGCATGGGTGGACCACGGTGTCTTATCGTCCAGGCCACCGATCACCAGATCCAGTTCTCCGTGCTTGAGCTCATCGGCCAGGACCTGTTCCGTGCCCGTGACCCACTCGATGTCCGCCCTAAGCCGCTCCGCGAACCGCTGAACCAGCTCGGCTTCCTTGCCCTCGACCCTGGCCGCGCCGCCGCCGCTGCCGGCCGGAAGCCGGACCCAGTCCCCGTTGGGGCTGGCGCCCACCCGGAGCGTTCCGCCGCGCACCCGATCCAGTGTCCCTTCCGGGTCTGCCGGATAGCTGCTGCCGCACCCGGCCAGGGCCAGCAGCGCGGCCAGCAGCAGGAAAAGCAATTTGCAGCGCCGCATGGTCAACTCCTTCCAGCTGAAGATCCACCCTCATAATAGACAGCATGCTTATCACTTTGTGGATTTCAGTGGAGGACTGCGTACCGTCAGCGCAAGAGGGTGTCCAGGAGCCGCGCGGCAACCCTTGCGGTCCGCCCGTCCACGTCGATGGCAGGGTTCAGTTCCGCAATGTCGAGGTGCGCGAGTTTGCCGCTGGCAGCCACCTGCCGGCACACGGCGGCGATGACCGGAAGGGGAACGCCGAACGCGGCGGGGGCGCTGACGCCGGGCGCCACGCCGGCGGGGAGCACATCCAGGTCGATGGTCAGGTAGAGGACGTCGATGTCCGCAAGGAAGGACGCCACGAACTCCCGGACGCGGTCCGTCCCGCAGTCCTCGTCCAGCAGGTACTGCACACCCAGGTGCCGGGCGGTGTCGAACAGTGCCCGGGTGTTGTTGGCCTCCGAAATGCCGACGACGGCATACCGGAACTGGCGGCCGGCGGCGGCTTCAGCGCGGGCCATCTGGAGGAACGGCGTGCCGGAGCTGGGAACCGGCTCGTCCCGCAGGTCGAAATGGGCGTCGAGGTTCAGCACACCCAGGCGGGCGCCCTGCTGGACCGCCTGGGATGCACTCATTCCCAGATAGCTGGCGTAAGCGGTCTCGTGGCCCCCGCCGAGGACCGCCGTGAGGTGCCCGGCGTCGAGCAGTTCGGAGACCGCGCTGCCGAGCCGCGCCTGGGCGTCCTCGAGCGCACCCTCGGACACGGCCACGTCGCCTGCGTCCGCCACGGAACGGTCCGAGTGGAAGGCCAGGGGGCCCAGGGCTTTGCGGATTGCGGCAGGTGCGGCTGCGGCGCCGGTCCTGCCCTTGTTGCGGCGCACCCCTTCATCGCTCGCAAAGCCCAGCAGCACTGCGGGCCTGGAGGAGGTTCCGGAATCGCCGGTACCGGTGAAGGGCACCACCGCCTGCCACCAGCGGCGGTGTTCGGGGGCATCGCCGTCGAACCTTCCCGTCCAGGGCTGGGGCGGGACATCGACGGAAGGTTTCACGGAAGCCATGCCTCCAGCTCACCGCATGCCGGAGGCGAAAACCAGCAGCGCCGCCGCGGTGGTGTCTGGAATGCAAGAAAGCGACTCCCGACGCTGCCGGGCCTAAGTGCAGGGGCTATGGTGGAGCAAGCCCTCCCGGGACCGCACTACGTTGCCTGCGCCGGACCGGCGCAACGAACAGGCCGGAGAACAGCACGTGTTTGAAGCCCCCAATATCCTGTTTGCCGCGGCAGGCCTGGCGGTGTTTACCGCCGCTGTGTTGCCCAAACTGCTGCGCAACATGCCGTTTTCGATGCCCATGGTCTTCCTCGGCGCGGGGATGGCGGCCTTTGCCTTGATTCCGACCCTGCCTGACCCTGACCCCCTGGCCCACGGCGACTTTGCCTTGCATCTTTCCGAGCTCTGCGTGATCATCTCGCTGATGGGTGCCGGACTGGCGCTGGACCGGCCACTGGGCCGCAGGAGCTGGTCCACCACCTGGCGGCTGCTGGGAGTGGCCATGCCGCTGTGCATCGTGCTCCTCACAGTGCTCGGGATGGGGTTCCTGGGGCTGGGCCTGGGTGCCGCCCTGCTGGTGGCCTCGAGCCTCGCCCCCACGGACCCTGTCCTCGCGTCGGAGGTCCAGGTGGGTGAACCGGCGGATAACGACGACGATGCCAACCAGGAGGACGAAGTGCGGTTCGGCCTCACCTCCGAAGCCGGCCTTAACGACGGCCTGGCGTTCCCCTTCGTGTACCTGGCCATTGCCATCAGCATCGCCGGTTCAGACCCCGCGGTATGGTTTCCGCAGTGGTTTGGCCTGGACGTGCTGTGGCGGCTGGCCATCGGCCTGCTCCTGGGCTTCCTCACCGGCAAGCTGCTGGCCCGGGTCTTCTTTTCGGCCCGGAAGGAAAGCCTGCGGCTCTCCAACCACTCAGAGGGGTTCGTCGCCCTGGCCGCGACCTTCCTGGCGTACGGGCTGGCCGAGATGGTGGAGGGGTACGGGTTCATCGCCGTGTTCGTCTGCGCCGTCACCATCAGGGCCGCGGAGCACACGCACGGCTACCACCGTGTGCTGCACTCCTACGTGGAGCAGTTGGAACGGCTCCTGACGGTGGTCATCCTGGTCCTGCTCGGTGGTGCCATCGCGCGGGGCCTCCTGGCCGGGATGGGGATGGCGGAGGTGCTGGTGGCGCTGGTGTTCCTGCTGCTGGTCCGCCCGCTGGCCGGCTGGCTGGGACTGATGGGCGGGAAGACCGGCCCGCGGGAACGGATCGCCCTGTCCTTCTTCGGCATCCGGGGCATCGGCTCCCTGTACTACCTCTCCTACGCACTGGGCAAGGGCGAGTTCTCCGACCAGGGGGAGTGGCTCTGGGGCTTCATCGGGCTGGTGGTGGCCATGTCCATCGTCATCCACGGCGCCACCACCTCGCCGCTGATGAACCGGCTGGACCGGCTGCGGGAAAAGAAGGCTCGCGCAGTCTTGGGGGACGAAGGCCTGGCCCCGAACACGCCCGTGTAGGGCTACATTCCCAGGGCTGCCTCGATGGGACCTACGGCGAAGAACAAAAGGAATGCTGCGGCCACGGCCCACATCAGCGGGTGGATGTTCTTCACCCGGCCCTGGACGGTGCGGATCAGCACGTAGGCGATGAAGCCGGCGCCCAGGCCGTTGGCGATGGAGTAGGTGAAGGGCATCAGGGTGAAGGTCAGGAAGGCGGGGATGGCGATGCCCCAGTCCTGCCAGTCGATCTTGCCCACCTGGGACACCATCATGAAGCCCACCACCACCAGCGCCGGTGCCACGGCCTCGAACGGGACCAGGTTGATCAGCGGGGTAAAGAACATGGCCACCAGGAACAGCAGGCCCGTGACAATCGATGCGATGCCTGTCCGGGCGCCCTCGCCGATGCCGGCGCCGGCCTCGACGTAGATTTGGTTGGAGGACACGGACGCGCCGCCGCCAACAATGGCACCCAGCGCATCCACCTGGAGGACGCGGTCCACGTCCGGAATGTTGCCGTGCTCGTCCACGGTGCCTGCTTCATTGGCCAGGCCCACCATGGTGCCCATCGCATCGAAGAAGATGCTGAGCAGGATGACGAAGGCCAGCAGCGTGGCCGCCACGAAGCCCAGGCGTTCGAACGCGCCGAAGGGGTCTGCCTTGCCGATCAGGGAAAGGTCCGGTGCGGCCCACTCCGAGAACGAGGGGGCCACCAGGGACCACCCCTCGGGGTTGTATTCCTTGCCCGGAACCACGCTGGGGCCGATGCGCAGCGTCTGTTCCAGGATGACGGAGATGACCGTGGAGGTGATGATGCCGATCAGGATGGCGCCTTTGACCTTGCGCACCACCAGCGCGATGGTCAGGACCAAACCGAAGACAAACACCGCCGTCGGCCAGCCCAGGAGCTTGCCGTCAAAGCCCAGGCCCACCGGGACGGTTGTTCCGGCCACGTCCGGGATCCGCCGGACAAAGCCCGCGTTTACGAGCCCGATCAGGGCGATGAACAGGCCGATCCCCACCACGATGGCGGTCTTGAGCCCGTCCGGCACGGCCTTGAAGACGGCGGTCCGGAAGCCCGTGAGGACCAGGATCAGCATGGTCACGCCGGACAGGACCACCAGTCCCATCATGTCCGGCCACGTCAGCCCTGGGTTGGTGGCCACGGTGACGGCAACGAAGGCGTTGACGCCCAGGCCGGTGGCAAGTGCGAAGGGATGCTTGGCCCAGGCACCCATCAGGATGGTCAGGATGCCCGCGATGAACGCCGTCACCGCTGCAACCGCCGGGAACCCAAGCGTGGTGCCACTGGAATCGGGGCCCGAGAGGATCAGCGGGTTCAGCACCACGATGTAGCTCATGGCGAAGAAGGTGGCGAAGCCGCCGCGGATTTCGCGGGAGAGGTTGGAACCGCGCTCGGTGATCTTGAAATACCGGTCCAGGGCAGAGCCTTGCTTAAGCATTAGTCCTCCGGGGGAGTATGTGGGGATAACTGCATCCTATGGCGGCGGCGGCGGAAGGCCCGGCAAATTCCCCTAGTCTGTAAGGAAGCCAACACAAGGAGCAGTCCCGCATGCGCCCCATCCGCCGTCCGCTGAGCTTCCTGCTCGGTTTCCTCGTCTTTGCCGCCGCAGTGCTGGGCAGCCTGGCCGGTCCGGCCGCGGCCCACGACGCCGCAGAGTCCAGCAGCCCGGCGCAGGGCGCGTCGGTTCCCGCCCCGCCCGAACAGGTGTCGGTGACGTTTAACAACAACCCCCTGGGCATCGGCGCGTCCTTCTCGGTCAAGGATGCGTCAGGCACCGAATGGGCCGACGGGCCGGTGCAGATCGTTGACAACGTGGCGTCGCAAAAGCTTCGGCCGGGAGGACCGGCAGGGGCATACACGGTTTCATGGCGGGTGGTCAGTTCGGATTCACACCCCATTGAGGGCACCTTCGGCTTTTCCGCGGCCGGCGCTGCGGGAGGGGCTGCACCGGCAGGAAGTCCGACGGCGGCCGCTACAGTTCCGGGAATGGGTACGGCTGAGCCGGGCGCGACGGCGGAACCGTCGGTGCCGGTGAACACCGAACAGCCGTTTCAATGGAGCATTGTGATTTTCGCCGCTGTGGCCGTGGGCCTGCTCGTTGCCCTGGCGTTCATCGCAAAGCGTCGGCTGTCAGTTGGCGAAGATCAGGCGGACGCTGAGTAGCCGGCGCAAGAGATCCAGACGCGAACAGGTTCCGGACGGTCAGCGCGGTCAGCCCCGCTACCAGGACAGCATCGCCAGGGTTCCCGTTGCCGGGGATGCCAGGGTGTCTGGATGGACTTTGGCCGAAATGGCCAGGCCAACGGTCTTGGCCTGGCGCAGGACTTCCTTGGGGGAGGGCGTAATCAGCTCACCGACGCCCACCAGGTAGATACCGATAGCCCGCATGGCCGCAGCCAGGTTCCGCCCCACGGCGATGCCGAACTCGTTGATCATCCGCCGGAGCTGGCCCTGCGCACAGCGGGTCAGGACGATGTGGTCCGCCAGGAGGACACCTGTGGCCGTGTGGACCTCCCACTGCGGGGCGGCCTCGGCGGGAGCGCCGTCCACCATTGTCAGCTGCATTGCACGGGTGCTGTTCCGGACGTCCACCTTGTGGCTGGCGGCATAGTTCCGCAGGTGCCGCAGGATCTCGTTCCGCTCACGGAGGGTGGCGGGGTCCGCCGCATCGCAGCGCTGCAGCGAGGCCGTCGCTGGCTGGGCGGCGCCCAGGACGTCGAGGCCGTCCACCACGATGGAGTCCACCCCGCGCCGGCGCAGCTCGGCCGCCACGGCAAGGCCGGAAAGCCCCGTGCCAATGATCACGGTGGTGGTCTGTTCGGTCCCGGCACTCCCAGGCATGCTTGACACTACAGTTCCCTCCTTCGAAGTTTCGGCTGGTGCCGGCATCCTTGCCGGCGCGCGCGTTCCGTGCCCCCCCAAAGTCCGGCCGCAGCACATTGGAGGGCAGCCCTGGCAGGCGGTGCCTGCGGGCTTCCCGGACCAACAATGTCCTGAAGACTACAGAACATTTCCGGCCAGGGATAGCCCAAAACGCAAACATTCTTCTGCGGGTGAACGCGCTTTCCGAGAGGGTGTGGAAAGGCTGTGGATAACATGTGGATTTCCGCGCTGGTCAGGCTTGCGAAGGCATCGCGGACGGAGAATAGTGAGAAGCGGAGGCGGGTTGTTCCGCCGGCGCGTGCGGCTGCCCGCCGGGTGCGGGAAACGCTCCCCGCTTCTGGCAGAATAGCCGCAGCATCAGGCGGCAGTAGCGCAAGGAGGCGGCCCCATGGGCGCACACGAGTTGCATCCGGATCCGGCCCGGGACGGCGGAGGCACTTCCGCCACGCCCGAGGGAATCGTGGTTGGCGTTGACGGCTCGGACCACGGCCAGTGCGCCTTGGTGTGGGCGGCCCGTGAAGCCCAGCGCCGCCGTCGTCCCCTGCACATCGTTACCGCATACTCAGTGCCCATCTTCGCTGCGTCCGGCTTGGACGGCGGCTATGCCACAGTGGACGACTCCGTGATCCGTGAGGGTGCCGAGGCTGTTGTCCGGCAGGCCCTGCAGAAGGTTTCCCAGTACGACATCGAGGTGACCTCGTCCGTGGAAAACGGGGACGCCTCTGGGGTGCTGCTGGAGATGTCCGAAACTGCCGAACTCCTGGTGTTCGGCACCCGCGGCCGCGGCGGCTTCGTGGGCCGGCTCCTGGGGTCGGTAAGCAGCGCCCTGCCCGCCCACGCCAAGTGCCCCACGGTGACCGTGCCGCTCGTCTGCTCCGACCGGCTCGGCGAAACCACCGAGGACCGGCGCATCAGGGCTGAACAGGCAAAAGCCGGGCATCAACGCGTGGAAAACGTGGTGGTGGTGGGCGTGGACGGGTCCGAACAGGCCCGGGTTGCCGTACTGGAAGCAGCAGACCAGGCTGAGCGGCTGGGGGCCACCCTGCGCGTAGTCTGTGCCGTTCCCCAGTACAGCGGTTCGCTGGCCTGGGTTCCGGCACCGATGGACCGCAAGGCCCTTTTCGCTGACATCCAGGTGACCCTGGACGCCGGTATGGCCTGGCTCCGCAGCCACTACCCGGCCCTTCCCGCCGAATCGCAGTTGCGGGACGGATCACCGGTGGACGTGCTGGTGGAGGAAAGCCGCCACGTGGAGCTGGTGGTGGTGGGAACCCGCGGCCGCGGCGGCTTCACCGGGATGCTGCTGGGTTCCACGTCCGACGGCGTGCTGCACCACGCCAAAGGCCCCGTCATGGTGGTCCCGGACCGGGAAGACCCCCGGCTGGCGGACCGTGCCAGGTTCGGACCCATCCTCGGCGACGCCGCCTGATCCCGTAGCCCCGCCACCAGGGACACACGGACATGCGGCCGCACGCGGAGCCCGAGGGAAGCCTTGCGGCGGACAGTCCCGGACTGGTCCGGGACCTGTCCTCCGTGAACGCCGGCATGCTGGACCTGGCAGGAGGCAAGGCTGCCAACCTGGGCGAACTGATGTCCGCGGGCCTGCCCGTGCCGGACGGCTTTTGCCTCACCACGGAGGCGTACCGCCGGGCCACCGGCACGCCTTCCTCCCTGCTTCCCGGCATCGCCAACGTCCAGGCCGCCCTGAAGGCGGCGCCTGGTGCCGGCCCCTTGGATCCTTCGGAGCTGGCCGATCTTGCTGCGGGTGCCCGCAGCGCCATCCTGGCCGCACCGATCCCCAATGACGTAGCTGCCGCCGTCGAACAGGCCTACCGTGGGCTGGGCCAAAACGCGCCGGTGGCGGTGCGGTCATCTGCCACCGCTGAAGACCTGCCGTTCGCAAGTTTCGCCGGGCAGCAGGACACCTACCTCAATGTGGTAGGCGTCGAGCCAGTGCTGGAAGCGGTGCGGAAGTGCTGGGCGTCGCTGTGGACGGACCGTGCCACCGCATACCGCGCCAGCCTGGGCATTGATCCCACCGGCGTCGCCCTTGCCGTGGTGGTCCAGCGGATGGTGGAGGCAGAGACCGCCGGGGTCATGTTCACCGCCAACCCGCTGACGGGCCGCCGGGGCCACACCGTCATCGATGCCAGCCCCGGCCTGGGCGAGGCAGTAGTGTCCGGGGCGGTAAACCCGGACCACTACGTGGTTGATGCCCTGACAGGCAGGGTCCTGGAGCGGAAACCGGGGGACAAGAAGCTGGCGGTCCGGGCAGTCCCGGGAGGCGGGACCCGGACCATCGAGGCGGCCGGCGCCGCGGCGGGCGAGTGCCTTGCCGACAGCCAGGCCGCCGCGCTGGCACGGCTGGGCCGGCAGGCAGAGCAATACTTCGGAGCGCCGCAGGACATCGAATGGGCCATCGACGGCTCCGGAATCCTGTGGCTGACCCAGTCCAGGCCCATCACCACCCTCTATCCGGTCCCGCAGCGGTCCGAAGCGCACGGCAGCGGTAACGGCACCAGGGTCTACCTCTGCTTCAGCCTTGCGCAGGGCCTGACCCGGCCCATCACACCCATGGGACGGGCGGCATTCCGGCTCATCGCCTCCTCGGTGGCGCAGGCGGCAGGGTTCCACGTTCCCGATCCGCGCCGGGGGCCGTCCCCCTACGCGGAAGCCGGGCAGCGGCTGTACTTCGACCTCACCACCCCGCTGCGAAGCACCGTGGGCCGGCGGATCCTTCCCCGCGTGTTCGACGTCATGGAGGCCCGCTCGGCCGGCCTGCTGAGGCAGCTCTTCGACGATCCGGCATTCTCCGTGACCCGCCGGACGCCGCTGGCGCTGCTCCGCCATGTTGTTCCCGCCGCGGTCCGGGCCAGGGCCCCCGAGTCGGTCCTGCGGGGGATGTTCAGGCCCGCTGCTGCACTCCGTCGCCTGGACCGCTTCACCCGCGAGTTCGAGGCGGCGCTGGAGGCACCGGACGCCGCCGGACCCGCCAGGCGCCTCGAGCACGCCGAAATGCTCCTGCGGACCCGCCTGTTCGCCATCGTTCCCGCCATCCTGCCGCTTCCCGCCCTGGGATTCGCCATGATGGCCGTGGCGGGGAGGGTGCTGGGCGGCACCCGGTGGGACGAACTCCAGCCGGTGCTTCGGGGCCTGCCCAACAACGTGACCACCGAGATGGACTTGGAGCTGTGGCGGCTCGCCGTCGCCATCAGGGACGACGCCGAGTCATACACCGCCCTCACAACCCAGGACCCCTCAGGCCTGGCCAAGGACTTCCAGGCCGGACGTGTCCCCGCCCGGCTTGAGGCCGGCCTCACCAGGTTCCTCGACCGGTACGGCCACCGCGCAGTGGCGGAGATCGACGTCGGGATGCCGCGCTGGTCCGATGACCCCGCCCACATCATCGGTGTCCTGGCCAACTACCTTCGGCTGGAGGACCCGGACCTGGCACCTGACGTGCAGTTCAGCAAGGCGGCCGAGGATGCAAACGCGCAGGTTGCAAGGCTCGTAGCCCGTGCAGGGGCACGCAGCCGCGTGCACGCTATGGTGGTCCGGGCTGCCCTGCGGAGGGCGCGGCTCTTTGCCGGGCTGCGGGAGCTGCCGAAGTACCAGCTGGTCCTGGGCCTCGCGGAGGTCCGCAGGCAGCTGCGGCACGTGGGCAGGGAACTCGCCGAAGCCGGAATCCTTGAACAGCCCGACGACATTTTCTTCCTCGACTTCCACGAAGCGCATCAGGCGCTGCCGGAACAGGCAGGCGGCGGAGCCCTGGACCTGCGGGAGCTGGTGGCGGAGCGGCGGGCCGCTTATGAGTGGGAACTCGGGCGGCGGCGCGTCCCCCGGGTGCTGCTCTCGGACGGCACCGAGCTCGAGGCGCTGCAGCCGGCGGCTGGTGCAGCTTCGAACGGCGCGCTGGCCGGGAGCCCCGCCTCCGCGGGATCCGTGACAGCAGCTGCCCGTGTCATCCTGGATCCCGTGGGCGCACACCTTGAGCCCGGCGAAATCCTGGTGGCCCCGTCCACGGACCCCGGCTGGACCCCGCTGTTCCTCACGGCGGGCGGCCTGGTGATGGAAATGGGCGGCCCCAACTCCCATGGCGCGGTGGTGGCCCGGGAGTATGGCATTCCGGCCGTCGTTGGTGTTCCCGATGCCACGGGCAGGATCACCACCGGGCAGAGGGTTACGGTCGACGGCGGCTCGGGAACCGTGACGCCTGCGTGACCGGTGCCCGTGGTACCAAAACGCCTTCCAGGAAGGGGCTTCCGGCCCGTGTCTACGCGCCTGCGCAGGCGTAATCTTGAGCTATGGGCTCAGACACAGCGGGCTCCGACACCACCGGCTCCGGCAGCTGGCTTCCACGGCGGAATCCGCCGGGTGCCAGGCGTGCCTGGCTGCGCTGGTTGCCTGCCATGACAGTACCTGCAGTGATCGCCGCCGGGGTACTCGCGGGAACTATCCCGGCCCGGGCTGGCGACCCTCTGCCCGAAAAGTCGCCGGCGGAAGTGCTGGCCCTGCTGGCTCAGCACAAGGTCTCCACCTTTTCCGCCACTGTTGAGCAATCGTCAGATTTGGGATTGCCGGAACTGCCCGCTGCCGGGCCCACATCCGGGCCCGCCTCTGCAGGCGGCGCAGCCTCCCTGTTCGAGCTGCTCTCCGGCGAGCACACCGCACGGGTATACATGGACGGCAAGACCAAGGTCCGGGTGCAGGTGGTGGACCGGCTGGCCGAACGGGACATAGTCCGCCGGGACAATGACCTCTGGTTCTATTCCTCCAAGGACAACTCCACGGCGCATCTGACCCTTCCGGCCGTCGCCAGCGACCTGCCGCTACACGTGCCGCCAAACGCCGGACATCAGGACCCGAACTTGCCTCCGGCCGAACCGGCCAACCCGGACGGCGTGCACACGCACACGCCCGCGGACATTGCCGGACATCTCCTGGCCAAGGTGGAGCCAAGCACGGCAGTGTCAGTGGGTGAGGACGTGGACGTGGCAGGGCGCACCGCCTACAACCTGGTGCTTGAACCGCGCACCGATGCCACGCTTGTGGGCAAGGTGGCCATTGCCGTTGATGGGGAAACCGGGCTGCCCCTGTCCGTCCAGGTGACCGCCCGGGGTGCCTCCACGCCGTCGTTCCGTGCCGGCTTCACCAGCCTGTCCCTGGATGTGCCGGACGACTCCCTCTTCACCTTCGTTCCCCCGCCCGGCAGCACCGTCAAGGAACTGCAGTTCCGTGACCCGGCCCGGTGGCCGCTCAGCTTCCGCGCCCCCGGCATGGTCATCACTCCCGAACATCTGGCGGCCCTCCGGCAGCATCAGGCCCGTCCCTCCGTCGCGGGGAAGGGCTGGGAGACGGTTGTTGGCATCCCGGCCGCGGCGGCGGGCGGGACCCTTGCGGACTCCCTGCTGCGGGATCCTCTGCTGTCCCAGGCCGCAGTCGCCGTCCCGGGCGGACGGCTGCTGTCCACCACGCTCCTGAACGTGCTCGTCACCGATGACGGCCGCATCTTCGCCGGCATGGTGCCGGCGGACAGGCTGCAGGCCGCTGCCTCGGCGGCTCCGTGATCCCGCCGGGCGCAAGCGGCCCCGGGACATACAATCTTGCCATTGAGACGCAGGGCCTGACCAAGAACTTTGGCCGGCAGGTTGCCGTGGACGCCGTGGACCTCGCCGTGCCGCCAGGTTCCGTGTTCGGGTTCCTTGGTCCCAACGGATCCGGCAAAACCACTACTATCCGCATGCTGCTGGGACTTGCCGCGGCGTCAGCAGGAACGGTGACCCTGCTGGGAATGGAGATGCCGGGCAGGTTCCGGGACGTGCTGCCATGGGTGGGCGCGCTCGTGGAGGGACCCGCCTTCTACCCGTTCCTGTCCGGTGCAGCGAACCTTGCCCGCCTGGATGCCGCCGGCCGCAGCACCGTGCCCGCCACCCGGAAGGACCGGGTGGACCGTGCCCTTGAACGGGTGGGGCTCTCGCATGCCGCCGGCAAGAAGGTGCACGCCTACTCGCTGGGAATGAAGCAGCGGCTGGGCATCGCCAACGCCCTGCTCGCCCGCCGGGAACTGCTGGTGCTGGACGAGCCCACCAACGGACTGGACCCGCAGGGCACGCGCGAGGTGCGCAACCTGGTCCGTTCGCTGGCCCATGACGGGGCCACGGTCTTTGTCTCCAGCCACCTGCTCGCCGAGGTGGAGCAGATGTGCACGCACGCCGCCATCATGAGCGCCGGCCGCCTCGTGGCGCAGGGACCGCTCGCCGAACTGCGCCGGGCCGGCAGCGCACGGATCCGGCTGCTGACACCCGACGCCGGGCCGGCCAGGTTCGTGCTGGCCGGCCTGGGCCTGGCCGCGGAGGGCGGTGGAGCCCAGCCCGACGGCGAGGTCCTCCTCGCCAGCCTGTCCGCGGCAGCCGACGGCCGACTTCCCGAGGATATTGTGGGGCACCTGGTGGCGGGCGGCGTGCGGGTGCGGGGATTCGCCGTCGAACGCGAAAGCCTGGAAGACCGCTTTGTTGCCCTGACTGGAGAGGGGTTCGACGTTGCCCAGTAGCGTGCCGGCGGAAGTCCCCGGAACAGCCGCACCAGCGGCCCGGGAGGCGCGGGAGTCCGCATTCTCCCTGATGCTCTCGGAGCTGCGGGTCCTGTTCGGCCGCCGCCGAACGTGGGCGCTGCTGCTGGCGCTGGCAGCCATTCCCGTGCTGATCGCCATCGCGGTGCGGGTGTCGTCCGCCGTTCCGCCCGGCCGTGGCCCGGCCTTCTTGGACCGTATCAGCCAGAACGGCCTGTTTGTTGCCTTCACTGCCATGCTGGTCTCGGTGCCGCTGTTCCTGCCGCTCACGGTGGGGGTAGTGGCCGGGGACACCATCGCCGGCGAGGCAAACCTGGGCACCCTCCGGTACCTGCTGGTCGCGCCCGCCGGCCGGGTCCGGCTGCTGCTGGTCAAATACGCAGGGGCGCTCGCGTTCTGCATTGTCGCGCCGCTTGCTGTCGGCCTTGCCGGTGCCGCAATCGGTGCCGCCCTGTTTCCGGTGGGGCCCGTGACACTGCTGTCAGGCGACGTCATCCAGGCGCCCGAAGCCGCCGTCCGCATCCTCCTGATTGCCGCTTACCTGGCCGTCTCGCTGGCGGGGCTTTCCGCCGTCGGGCTCTTCCTGTCCACCCTCACGGTGGTTCCGGTGGGCGCAATGGCGGCCACCGTGGTGGTTTCGGTGGTGTCCCAGGTCCTGGACCAGCTGCCGCAGCTGGAATGGCTGCACCCGTGGCTGTTTAGCCATTACTGGTTCGGGTTCGGCGACATGCTGCGCCAGCCCCTGCTGTGGGACTCGTTCACCAGCAACGCCCTGCTGCAGGGCGGCTACATCGCGGTGTTCGGGGCGCTGGCCTACGGGCGGTTCGTCACCAGGGACATCCTGAGCTGACATCGGGACAGTGCCCGTGCGCCTATGCGTGCTGGTGCGCCTCATGCTCCGAGTGGCTGGCCGGTTCCAGCTGGAAGGTGCAGTGGTCCGTGTCGAAGTGGGAGCCCAGGCAGGTGATGAGCTTGTCCAGCAGCTGGTCTGCGCCACGCGCGTTCAGCACCCCGTCCTCCACCACCACGTGGGCTGAGAACACCGGCACGCCGGAGGTGATGGTCCAGATATGGATGTCATGCACGTCGGTGACGCCTGCCACGGACAGGATATGCTCACGGATCATCTGCACTTCCACGCCCTTGGGGCTGGCTTCCAGCAGGACATCCACCACGTCGCGCAGCAGGGTCCAGGCGCGCGGGAGGATCAGCGCGGCGATCACCACCGAGGCGATGGTGTCCGCGGCGTTGAAGCCGGTCAGCATGATCACCACGGCGGCCGCAATAACGGCGAATGAGCCCAGGAGGTCGCCGAGGACCTCCAGGTAGGCGCCGCGGACGTTGAGGCTTTCATGGTGGGCGCCGTGCAGGATCAACAGGGAGGCGACATTCGCCACCGCGCCAAGGATGGCGGCGAAGAGCATGATGTCTGTGGCCACTTCCGGCGCGGAGCCGATCCGGCGGATGGCCTCGGTGAAGATCACCACGGAGATCACGATCAGGATGAGGGCGTTGGCCAGGGCTGCCAGCACTTCTGCCCGCTGGTATCCGTACGTGCGCTGGTCGCTGGCGGGCCTTCCGGCGATCCACGCTGCGAGGAGGGCGATCGTCACCCCGGCTGCGTCGGAGAGCATGTGCCCGGCGTCAGCCAGCAGGGAGAGCGACCCGGACAGGATGGCACCCACCACCTGGACCAGGACAACGGCAAGCGTAATCACCAGCACGGCCACGAGCCGCTTCCGGTGCTGGCCGGTAGCGGTGATGCCGTGGGTGTGGCTGTGGTGGTGTCCCATGCCTACAAGGCTAGCCCCAGCCCAGCTCGTGCAGCCGGTCATCGGAGATGCCGAAGTGGTGCGCGATCTCATGAACCACGGTTACCGCCACCTCGTGGATCACGTCCTCCCGCGACGAGCAGATTTCCAGGATGGGTTCCCGGAAGATGGTGATCCGGTCCGGCAGGGACCCTGCATCCCACCAGGAGTCGCGTTCGGTCAGCGGGACGCCCTCGTAGATTCCCAGCAGCACGGTGTCAGGATCTTCCCCCGGTCCGGGCACGTAATCGTCTTCGATGAAGACGGCCACGTTGTCCATGGCACGGGCAAGCTTCTCCGGGATGCTGTCCAGGGCATCGGACACTGCGGCCTCGAATTCATCCGCGGACATCCGGAAGCCCAGCGGCTCATGCGGACCGTCGGGAATGATTGGAAGGCCGGGCGGAAGGCTGGGAGGCATACTCCGACTTTAGCGCCGACCAGGCTCCGTGGACTCCGTCCCTGAACGGCTCCGGCGGCGGGTCAGCCCTACGCCCAGCAGGCAGATGACGCCGCCCGCCAGACCCCAGGCCGTGGGGATCTCGCCGAGCAGGAGCCAGGAAATGAGCACGGTGGCTCCGGGAACCAGGTAGGTGGTGGCCGCCAGCTTGCCGGCGTCCACGAGCGAGAGGGCGTAGGCCCACGTTGTGAAGGCGATGGCAGTGGGGAAGATGCCCAGGTACACCAGTCCGGCCGTGGCTCCGGGCGGCGCGGCCTGCACCTCGGACGCCAGTTGCCCGGCAAAAGGCAGGCAGCACACCGCCCCCACCAGGATTCCGAACCAGGTGGCCTGCGCCGCGGGGATTTTCCGCAGCACCGGCTTCTGGATGATCACGCTGACCGCCGCGAGCACGGCGGAAAGGAGGCACAGCGCAACCCCCGCCAGGTCCGCCGTCGCGCTTTCCCCTGTGCCGGTCGCGGGTCCGGCTGCCTGGCCGGACCCCAGCGCGATCAGCGCCACCCCCGCAAAAGCCACCGTGCTGCCGATCAGCAGCCACCGCGGAAAGCCCTCCTTGAGGAAGAGGCCGGCCATGATGGCCACCAGGATAGGGCTGACGTTGATGAGCAGGGCGCTCGTGCCTGCATCAAGGACATGCTCGGCGGCGTTGAGCGCCACGTTATAGCCGCCGAACCACATAACCCCGTAGGCCAGGATGGGCCACCACTCGTGCCCCCGCGGCAGCTTCCGGCTCTTCAGCAGTTGCGGCAGCACCAGGAAGGACAGTACGACGGCGGCAACCGCCAGCCTGCCAAGCGTCAGGGATCCGGGGGAGAAGTGCGGCCCGATGGCCCGGATGCCCACGAAGGCCGAGGCCCAGAACACCACCGTGACCGCCATCGCTGCCACGCCCAGGGCCTTGGCCGGGGAGGCTGCCGGAAGGGACTCGGAATTGTGTTTGCGGGCGGGGACGGTTGAGGGCATGGAGCCAATGTATCGGGACCGGACAGCCCGGGGCTGGCGGAAATCGGCCATGTCTAGGCAACTTCCTGCCAATCTTGCAGAGCCCTTGAGCGGGCGCGGCCGCCGCCCTCGGCTAGGATGCGGATTATGGTCTCAAGCCCTGCTCCGCCCCGCGATAAGGCACGCCTCGTCAGGACAATCATTTGGATCGTGCTGGCCGTCATCGTGATTGGCGGGGCCGTCTGGTTCGCGCTTTCGGTAGCTGGGAAGCAGCAGCAGGCGGCGCCCCCTGTGGCGGGCGCGGAACAACTGGTCCGGGCGGACAGCCACCGGCTCACCACCCCGGCGGTTGAGAAGGCCCAGCTGGTGGAGTTCCTCGACTTCGAGTGCCCGTCCTGCGGTTCCATCCATCCCGTGGTGGAGGAGCTCAAGGCGGAGTTCGGGGACCGGATCACGTTCGTGCACCGGCACTTCCCGCTGTCGATGCACCCGAACTCGGGCCAGGCCGCCCTCGCTGCCGAGGCCGCCGGGCAGCAGGGCCAGTACCAGCAGATGGCCAACAGGCTTTTCGAGACCCAGCCCCAGTGGGCCGGCAGCCAGCAGTCCCAGGCACCGCTGTTCCGCACCTACGCGGAGGCGCTGGGGCTGGACCTGGCCCTGTATGACGCCGCCGTCGCCGACCAGCAAACGGAGGAGCGGATCCTGGCGGATATCGCCGACGGAGAGGCACTGGGAGTCAGCGGCACCCCAACCTTCTTCCTGAACGGCGAAAAGCTGGTTCTCTCCACCAAAGCGGACTTCCGGCAGAAACTCGCTGACGCCGTCGAATAGCGGCGCACTGGATTGTTGCGCTGCCGCTCCAGGGGCCCGCGGCTACTTCGTCGCGGCCCACTCCAGCAGCCGTTCCACCGGCCAGGTGGTGATGATGCGGTCCTGCGGGACGTCGTTCCGCGCAGCGCGCTCGGCGCCGTACTGAAGGAAATCGAGCTGGCCGGGCGCATGCGCGTCGCTGTCGATTGAGAACAGGCAACCGGCCTCCAAGGCGAGCTGGATCAGTGGATCAGGCGGATCCTGCCGCTCTGGCCGGGAGTTGATTTCCACTGCCACATTGTTCTCGGCGCAGGCGGCAAACACTTCCTTGGCATCGAACTCCGACGGCGGGCGGGTACCCCGCGAGCCCTCCACCAGCCGGCCGGTGCAGTGGCCAAGCACGTTCGTATGCCGGGCCTGGATGCCGCCGAGCATCCGCCGGGTCATGGTTTTCCGGTCTGCGCGCAGCTTTGAGTGGACGCTGGAAACCACGATGTCCAGGCGGTCCAGCAGCTCCGGGTCCTGGTCCAGCTCGCCGGATTCCAGGATGTCCACCTCGATCCCCGTCAGCAGCCGCACCTTGCCCTCCGGCTGCCCGTTGGGCGTGGATTGCCCGTCGGCGTTGATCGCAGCCACCACATCGAGTTGCCTGATGAGCCGCTCCGCTGACAACCCGTTGGCAATGGTGAGGTTGGGCGAATGGTCGGTCAGCGCCAGGTACTCCCGCCCGAGCACCCCGGCGGCCGCCACCATCAGCTCTATGGGGGAGCCGCCGTCGGACCAGTCGCTGTGGCTGTGCAGGTCCCCCCGGAGGGCGCTGCGAAGTTCGCCGCCGCCGGAGGCCAGCGGCTGGGCGCCCTTTTCCCGCAGGTCGGCCAAATAGTCGGGGACACCGCCCGCCACCGCCTGCTGTATGACCTGGTAGGTCCGGTCGCCGATGCCCTTCATGGATTTCAGCCGGCCGGTCCTGGTCCGCTCGGCCACTTCTGCAGCCGGCAGCGGGCTGATGGCCGCGGCTGCTTTCCGGAAGGCCTGGACCTTGAAGGTGGCAGCGCGTCCGCGCTCCAGCCAGAAGGCAATTTCATTGAGCGCTGCAACGGCATCCATCAGTCCATCTTCACCTGTTCGCCCTGTTCAGGCACGGGGTTTTTGGCCGATTTTGGATTATCAGGAACTAGGCCCTATAGTTTTAGAGTCCAGTTCGGAGAACGCAAAGGACAAAGACGGAAAGCCTCGCTTTACGCCTTTTATTTTGCTCCGAACCGGTTCTGGCCCCCATCGTCTAGCGGCCTAGGACACCGCCCTTTCACGGCGGCGGCACGGGTTCGAATCCCGTTGGGGGTACGCAAGGAACTGGTCAAGCAGACTAAAAAAGTCTGGTAGGCTGGAAGCCTTGAAAAAAGCGGTAGAGATACTGCAAAAGCAAGAAAAGCAAGGCCCTGTAGCGCAGTTGGTTAGCGCGCCGCCCTGTCACGGCGGAGGTCGCGGGTTCAAGTCCCGTCAGGGTCGCTCTGATTGTTGGAAGCAATTCCGGCTCTCATGGTGACTAGTCACCTAGGCTCTGTAGCTCAGTTGGTAGAGCGTTCGACTGAAAATCGAAAGGTCACCGGATCGACGCCGGTCGGAGCCACCACTGGGAAGCATCAGTTCTTCGGAGCTGGTGCTTTTCTCATTTTCCGGGCCTACAGTTGTAAGGCCCGCACCAGGCACGTCTCGATCCCGGCATCAAAACCCCCGGGGCCAGCGCTTCTCCGGCCCTGAGCCTCTTTTGATGCCGTAATGCACCGCCGCGGACACGCGGCGCCAGCACAAGAGAACACTAGTCTGAGCGCCATACAGCGCATAAGGAGAAACAGGGAATGTCCGCCTCACCTGGCACCAGGACCATCAGCCAACCACCCGGGGAAACACCGCCGGCCGTGAAGGAGGAGGCGGGGCATCAACCCCGTGCCGGCGGCTCGAAACTGGCGCGGTGGGTCTTCTGGCCGGCAGCCGCCGTCATCGTCATATTTGTCCTGTTTGCCACGATCTTTCCGGCGGCCGCCACCGATCTCTTCGCATCCGTCCAGGGCAACGTCATCAGATGGTTTGGCTGGTACTACGTGGCAGCCGTTGCTCTTTTCGTTGTGTTTTCCCTGTGGATCGGCCTCAGCCGCTACGGCGATATCAAGCTGGGCCACGATGACGACGAGCCAGAGTTCTCCGTGATGTCCTGGTTCGCGCTGCTCTTCGCGGCGGGCATGGGCATTGGCCTTGTCTTCTTCGGTGTGGCGGAGCCCCTGAATCATTTTGCCGCTCCCAGGCCCGGTGTTGAAGGCTCCCCGCTGGAGCTCGCCCAGCAGGCCATGACGCAAACCTACCTTCACTGGGGCCTTCATGCCTGGGCCATCTACGTTGTGGTGGGCGTATCCATCGCCTACGCAGTACACCGCAGGAACCGCCCCATCTCCATCCGGTGGACGCTTGAGACGCTCCTGGGCCGCAGGCGCGTTGCCGGCGCGTGGGGCAACCTGATCGACATCGTGGCCCTGGTGGGGACGCTGTTCGGCGTCGCCACGTCGCTCGGCCTGGGCGTCCTGCAGATCTCGGCAGGCCTTGAAGAGGCAAACATCCTCCAGGCCACAACCATGACGCAGATCGGGTTGATCCTCTGCATCATTACCCTGACCATCATTTCGGTCGTGTCGGGCGTAGGCAGGGGCATGAAATGGCTCTCCAACACCAACCTGGTCCTGGCTGGGCTGCTGATGCTGGTTGTGCTGTTTACCGGCCCCACACTTTTCCTGATGCGTGAGTTCGTGCAGTCAATCGGGCACTACTTCCAGAACGTCGTGGGCCTAACTTTCAATACTTTGGCTTTCTCCGGCGCAGAGGGTGAGGCTTGGCAGGCCGCCTGGACCACCTTTTACTGGGGCTGGTGGATTTCGTGGGCGCCGTTCGTGGGTATCTTCATCGCCCGCATTTCCAAAGGCCGCACCGTCCGGCAGTTCGTCGCAGGCGTCCTCCTGGTACCCACCGCCCTGGGCTTCCTGTGGTTCTCCGTCCTTGGCGGTGCCGCCATCCACCGGGAGCTGTTCGGTGCCGGAGGCCTTATCGGCGACGACGGCAGCGTGGACACCGAGGGTGCGCTGTTCAACCTGCTGGGAAGCCTTCCCGGCGGGGTTGTCCTCACCTTAGGCGCAATTCTCCTGATCGCCATTTTCTTCATTACATCGGCGGATTCCGGCGCCCTTGTGATGGGCATGATCTCAACCGGCGGAGACGTGGAACCGAAGAACTGGCTGCGCGTCTTCTGGGCGCTGTCGGCCGCTGCCGTTGCCATTACCCTGCTCCTGGCCAATGGCCTGCAGGCGATCCAAACCGCGGCCATCCTCACCGCCGTGCCCTTCAGCGTGGTGATCATCCTGATGAGCATTTCCACGGCCAAGGCCTTCCACCGGGAACATCAGACCCTGATGCGCGCACAACGCAAGTTGGCCCGGGACCAGATGACCGCCCACGTCACCGAGCAGGTCCAGGATTCCATGCACGATTCCGTGCAGGAGCATTACCAGGAGCACGTTGCTGAACAGATTCAGGAATCCGTGCAGGAGCATTACCAGGAGCACCTGGCGGACCAGGTCAGCGAGGCCGTCCAGGCGCAGTTGACCGAGCGTTTGGCTACCGGCGAGGTTCCGCAAGTAAAGGCACCGGGAACTCCCAAGACATAGCCCCGGCTTCCTGGCCTGGCCGGTTCCGCAACTGTGTCCGGCCAGGCTCCCTTGTGCGGGTTCGCACGAGTCGCAATGTGGCTGCGCTCACGAATATTCGGCCAGTGCAGGACCACCTCGAATTAAATTGCCGGTCATATGTAACATTTGACGGCTTGCAAGGGATATGCCACGCGCGCGCAGTGGAAAATGTAAGCGCTTGCACAACGGGGCGGAACTCGGTTTTCGACGCCGCGAAACACGGTTTGAAATGCCGTGAAAGGCCTGCCTAGCGTGGAGACCGGCCCGGATATCCCCGGTATCACCACGGGCCGTATCTGGGACACCACCCACGTCCCGCCCCTCGACACGACGGCGTCCTCGATGACGCCTGCAAAGTTGTCGAGGCTCGCCGGAGTGCGGGGGACCAGGGCATCCGCCCGTCTTCCACGAACAGTTTCAACTCCGCGAGAAGAGCAAAAATGCACAAGCACCCCCAAGCACCCCGGATGCTGCGGTGGCGGTCCGCCGCCGCAGCACTGGCAACAGCCGTGGCTGCCTCGACCTTCCTTGCCGTCCCGTCGGCGCAGGCCAACGAGCCTGCCGATCCGCCGGCCGCCGAGCAGATGCCGGCACCCACCCCGGGGTTCCCTCTCCCCACGGAACACACCCAGCAGGCCTACGATCCGGCGTCGGACTTCACCTCCAAGTGGACCCGCGCGGACGCCAAGCAGATCATGGCGCAGAGCGATTCCACCGTGGCTCCGGGTGAGAACTCCATGAGCCCGGATGTCACCATGCCGGAGATCCCCGAGGATTTCCCCACCATGAATGACGACGTCTGGGTCTGGGACACCTGGTCCCTCACGGACGAGCACTCGAACCAGATCAGCTACAAGGGCTGGGACGTCATCTTCTCCCTCGTGGCTGATCGCCACGCCGGGTACGGCTTCGACCAGCGCCACTGGAACGCCCGGATCGGCTATTTCTTCCGCAAGACCAACGCCGACCCGGCCAAGGACAAGTGGAACTACGGCGGCCACGTCTTCGCTGACGGCGCCTCGATCGGCAATACCGAGTGGTCCGGCTCCACCCGCCTGATGCAGGGCAACCACGTCAACGTGTTCTATACGGCAACAACGTTCTACGACGTGGCTGAGCGGAACGCGGGCCGCGGCGGGATCGCCCCGGACGCGGCAATCGCCAAGGCCCTGGGCAAGATCCACGCAGACGAGAACGGCGTCACTTTCGACGGGTTCCAGCACACCAAGCTGCTTGAACCGGACGGCAAGATGTACCAGACCAAGGAACAGAACCCCGGCTTCGCCTTCCGCGATCCGTACACCTTCGCGGACCCGGCACACCCCGGCAAGACCTTCATGGTCTTCGAAGGCAACACCGGCGGCACCCGTGGGGAATACCGCTGCAAGCAGGAAGACCTCGGCTACCAGCCAGGAGACCCCAACGCCGAAAACCTGAATGAAGTCAACAGCACCGGCGCCTACTACCAGACCGCCAACGTGGGCTTGGCCGTGGCGGACAACAAGGACTTGACCAAGTGGTCCTTCCTGCCGCCAATCCTGTCCGCAAACTGCGTCAATGACCAGACTGAGCGCCCCCAGATCTTCATCCAGAACGAGAACGGCAAGAACAAGTACTACCTGTTCACCATCAGCCACCAGTTCACCTACGCGGCAGGCATGCGCGGCCCTGACGGTGTCTACGGCTTCGTGGGCGACGGTGTCCGTTCCGACTACCAGCCGATGAACAACAGCGGCCTGGCCCTGGGTTCACCGACTGACCTGAACCTCCCGTCCGAGTCCCCGGAGGCGCCCACCCCCAACCAGAACGGCCGCCAGTTCCAGGCTTACTCGCACTACGTGCAGCCCGGTGGCCTGGTGCAGTCGTTCATCGACAACGTCAACGGCGTCCGCGGCGGATCCCTGTCGCCGACGGTGAAGATCAACTTCAAGAACGGTATCTCCCAGGTTGACCGCAGCTTCGGCCAGAACGGTCTTGGCCCCTTCGGTTACCTGCCCACCAACGTCAAGGTGGGCGGCCAGGGCCACTACAAGTAGGCCGCGGCACAAACCCAAACGCCGCTGCTTCAGCGGCACCGCCCAGGCGGGGATGCTCTTGGGGGCATCCCCGCCTGGGTCCTTTAACTACTGTCCCCCAGTTAACAGCGCAGCACCGCAGGCTAGGGATAGGGTTGGATCAACAGAAGGGGGAGTGCCTGATGGAATACCAGAACCCACAACCCGAGCCGGGCATCCGCAGCGGCGCCGCGCCGGTTCCTGTCCCGGCGCCCGGGCTGGGACGGACCGTGATTTCGGAAACCGCCGTGGCCAAGGTGGCAGGGATCGCCGCCCGCGCTGTTCCCGGCGTCTACTCCCTGGGCACGGTCCCGTCCCGCGCCCTGGGGGCCATCCGGGACGCCGTAGGCAGCTCCGACCATGCGGCCGGGGTCCGTGCCGAGGTGGGAGAAACCCAGGTAGCAGTGGATATCAGCCTCGTGGCCAGTTACGGCACGCCGCTGCATGCCCTCGCCAACCAGGTGCGCGCCGCCGTCTACCGGGCGGTGGAGGAACTGGTGGGGCTCCAGGTCATCGAGGTGAACGTCGAGGTCACCGATGTCTACGTACCGCCTCCCGTTAAGCCGGCCACCGGAACCCCTGAAAGGGAGGCACTGCTGTGAGCCTGACACTGGCCGGTGCCGCCATGGGCGCCTTCGTGGCCTTCATGTCCCTCCAGTTCGGGCTATGGGGGTTCCTGGTATCCCTGCTCTTCATGGCCATCGGGGCACTCCTGGGCCGCGCCGCCGAGGGGAAGCTGGACCTCCGCGGCGTCCTCGATGCCATCATCGGCCGGCGCTCATCATCATGAGCACGCCCGCCTCGGCGACGCGGGCACAGGTGCTCAGTGGCCACAACCGCATCAGCACGCAGGCGCTGACGAGCCTTGCTAAGGCGGCGGCTGCAGCGGCGTTTGACGTTGACGCCCAGGACGTCCGGGCAGACTGGACGGACGACGACGGCCAGTTGGCTTTATCTCTTGTCACGCCCATCAGCATCCCGCCTCTAAAGACAGTCGTCCTGGATCCGGCGCGGGTGGAGAGGTTCGGCGGTTCCATCTGGGACCGGACGGTCCAGGCCAAGTCCCGCATCCTGGAGACCGTTACGGAGCTCAGCGGTGCCAGGTTGAGCAGGGTGGACATCCGCATCAGCGGCGCAAAGATCAGTGAAGGAGGCCGGGTCCGGTGAGCAGCAGGGTGGACGCCGCGGCCGGGCGGTCCCGGGGTGAGGAGGGCCGCCGCGACGAGGGGCGGGGCCTGGACATGCGCCGCGTGGCCTACCGCGAAACGCACTCCACGCGCGCCGCGGTGGCCATCGTCGCTGCCGTGCTGGTCATTGTGCTGGCGGCCTACGGACTCCTGGAAGCAGCGGTGCACGCTATCGGCCAGCCTGCCTGGCTTATCGAGCCGCAAGTGGCTGCGCAACGCATTGTGGAGCTTCCCGCCGGGATTTCGCCGCTGCTGCTCGGCGCCGTCGGCGCGGTCCTTGCGATGGCCGGCCTTATCTTCCTGCTTAACGGGATACTCCCGGGGCGGCGGGCGCGGCACCTCCTCTCGGGTGCCGGACAGGCTTCCGGAGGCTCGGTCGTCGTGGTTGACGATGAAGTCATCGCCTCATCGCTTGCCCGCCGTGCCCGGCTGGCGGCAAACGTGGCGCCGGAGCAGGTGATGGTGGTTGTTTCGCGGCGCCAGGTCCTGGTGAATGTCAGGCCCACGTCCGGCGTGCCGGTGGACGATGGGACAGTCCTCACCGCCGTCCAGGACGAGCTGGACCAGATGGGGCTGGAGCCGTCGCCCGAAGTCCGGGTCCATGTAACGCCGACGGGAGTGATTGGGGCATGAACAGCACGCCAAGCCTCCTCAACCGGATCCTCCTCACTGTCCTGGGGCTGGTGCTCCTTGCCGTCGGCGTCCTGCTGATGCTGCTGGCAACTGTCCCGCCCGTGGCCGCCTGGTGGCAGTCCTGGTCCCCGGGGATCTGGGCCGGGATCAACCAGGTCTTCAACGCCACCAGGTTCCCGGGGCGCACCGAAAGCTGGCTCTGGATTGTGGTGGCCCTGGTCCTGCTGCTGCTGATCGGGCTGATGGTGGCCTGGATCGCCCAGCAGGGCAAGGGCCGGTCCAACCTGTTGGCCGCCGAATATGATTCGGGCGATGTTCCCGGTGACGTCCGCATCGGCGGGGGAGTGGCGGAACAGGCCCTCAAGCATGCGCTGGCAGGGCGGCCGGACCTTGCCGGTTCCACGGTAGCAACCTATGACGTCAAGGGCTCACCCGCGTTGAAAGTCCGGCTGCTGCCGCGCCAGGGCGTGGCGCCGCACCTGCTGGCAGCCGAGGTCACCGGCCTGCTCGCCGCGCTCGAAACGGTTGTTGGCAAGGAAACACCGGTCCTCGTCCATATCGGGGCGGGGGCACGGACGCGCTTCGGCCGTGCCGAGCGCGTCCGCTGATCACCCTACTCCCGCTCCAGGTAGACAGCGCAGTCGACCGGAACCTCCCGCACAGCAGCCAGCTCTTCGGCGGGAACAGGTCCGCTGGCCAGCGCCACCCGGTATCCCGCCGGGATGGGAGCGGATGCAAATCCCATGTTTGCGAGGACCAGGACATCCCCGTTGCGGAACGCCAGCAGCCCGGCGTCCGGAGCGTGGATATCATCCCACTCCAGCGTGCCCAGGCCCAGCCTGCGCCCGGAGCGGAAGGCAAGGGCAGCCTTGTAGAACTCCAGGGTGGAGCCCTCCTCTCCCTCCTGCTGGTCAGCCGCGAGGGGGCCGAAACTGTCCGGCTGCGGAAGCCATGGCCGTGCCGGGCTGTGCGCGGACGAGAAGCCGTAACCGGGCAGGTCGGCGGCCCAGGGCAGCGGCACCCGGCAGCCGTCCCGGCCAATCTCAGCACCGTTCGTCCGGAAAAATGTGGGGTCCTGCCTGGCGCCGGCCGGAAGCGTGGTGTGTTCCGGCAGCCCCAGTTCCTCGCCCTGGTACAGGTAGGCGGAACCGGGCAGCGCCAGGGAAACCAGCGTTGCGGCCCGGGCGCGGGCCAGTCCCAGGGCGGAGTCCGGCTGCTCATCATCCGCGGCCAGGCCTTTGGGAAAAGTAGTGGGGTCGGAAAGCCCGAACCGGGTGGGGTGCCGGACGGTGTCATGGTTGCTCAGCACCCAGGTGCACGGCGCCCCCACTGAGGCGGCGGCCGCCAGGGACGCCTCGATTGCGGCCGCCATGCGCTCGGCATCCCAGCCCGCCAGAAGGAAATCGAAATTGAAAGCCTGCTGCATCTCATCCGGCCGCACGTAGCGGGCCAGCCGTTCCGCCGGTTCCACCCATGCTTCGGCCACCATCATCCGGTCGCTGCCGTACTCCGCCAGCACCCGGTGCCAGTCACGGTAGATGTCGTGCACGCCCTCCTGGTCGAAGAAGGGCGACGGCGGGTAGACCGGGGAGACGGCACGGTGCGGTTCCTCGACGTCGGTATGTGCCCCCGGTGCATCACCAGGCGGCAGCGTCAGGCTGTGCGTTCCTTCCACCATGGCCGCCGCGCCGTCCCAGTCGGGAAGGCCCTTTTCCTTGACCATGCCGTGCGCAACGTCCACCCTGAAACCATCCACGCCGCGGTCCAGCCAGAACCGGAGGACGGAACGCATCTCCTCGTGGACCTCGGGGTTCTCCCAGTTGAGGTCGGGCTGCCTGGTGTCGAACAGGTGGAGATACCATTCGCCGGGCGAACCGTCCGGCCCGGCCACGCGGCTCCAGGCCGGCCCGCCGAAGATCGACTTCCAGTTGTTGGGTGCGCGGTTGCCGTCACTGGACCCCGGCACGCTGTCCTTGCCGGGGCGGAAGATATAGCGGTCCCGCTCGGGGGAGCCGGGCGCCGCCTTAAGGGCCTCCTGGAACCATGCGTGCTCATCGGACGTGTGGTTGGGAACCAGGTCCACGATGACCTTCAGGCCCCGGCTGTGGGCATCCTGCAACATTGCATCGAAGTCGTCGAGGGACCCGAACAACGGGTCCACCTGCCGGTAGTCCGCCACGTCGTACCCGCCGTCGGCCTGCGGCGACTTATAGAAGGGGGACAGCCAGATGGCGTCCACTCCCAGCTTCTCAAGATACGGCAGGTGTTCCATCACACCGCGCAGGTCACCCATGCCGTCCCCGTTTCCATCTGCGAAGGAACGCGGGTAGATCTGGTAGACGACGGCGTCTGCCCACCATTCCGGCCGGGTGTGACCGAAGGCGGGAACGGCCAGGTTGGACATTTGGTTCCCCTCAGATAACTTTTTGATGTAAACGCTTGCATTGCACGCAGCAACCTTACTAGTGTGACAGTCACCACATCAACCTCACCTAGCAAGCGCACTGCCGACTTACTTGTCACTCAGCGAGGAGCTTCAAGCCAATGAAAACCCCTAGATTCCTTCTTCCGGCCGCCACTGCCGGTGTCCTGGCTCTGACCCTGTCCGCGTGTGCGGGCGGGGGCGGCGGAACCACGGGTGGCGGCGGCGGCGGCGACGCCGAAGCCAACCTCGAGGGCCGCGGTCCCATCACCTACGTCCAGGGCAAGGACAACAGCAATGTGGTCCGCCCGCTCCTCGAGAAGTGGAATGCTGCGCATCCGGATGAACAGGTGACGTTCAAGGAGCAGACAGACCAGGCAGACCAGCAGCACGACGACCTGGTCCAGAACTTCCAGGCGAAGAACGAAAACTATGACGTCGTCAGCGTCGATGTTGTCTGGACTGCAGAATTCGCCGCCCGTGGCTGGCTCCAGCCGTTGGAAGGTGACATGGCCATCGAAACGGACGGCATGCTTGAACCCACCATCGAAGCAGGCTCCTACCAGGACAAGCTCTACACCGCCCCCGTATCCTCTGACGGTGGCATCCTGTACTACCGCAAGGACCTTGTTCCGGAAGCTCCCAAGACCTGGGACGAAATGATGGGGATGTGCTCCATCGCCAAGGAAAACAACATCGGCTGCTACGCGGGCCAGTTCAAACAGTACGAAGGCCTCACGGTCAACGCTTCCGAAGCAATCAACTCCGCCGGCGGTTCCGTCCTGGATGACGACGGCAAGCCGAGCCTGACCACGGACGATGCCGAGAAAGGGCTGAACAACCTGGTGGAGGCTTTTGAAAACGGCAACATCCCCGCCGAAGCCATCACGTACCAGGAAGAGGAGAGCCGCCGTGCGTTCCAGGAAGGCAAACTGCTGTTCCTCCGCAACTGGCCTTACGTCTACAACCTGGCCACTACCGAAGGTTCCTCGCAGGTGAAGGACGTGCTGGGTATGGCTGCACTTCCGGGTGAGGATGGCCCCGGCGCTTCTTCGCTTGGCGGACACAATGCCGCCATCAGCGTCTACTCAAAGAACAAGGCCACGGCCCGTGACTTCGTGAAGTTCCTGGTCGAGGAAGAGCAGCAGAAGTTCTTCGCCACCCAGGGTTCGCTCGCTCCGGTCCTTGCCGATCTTTATGAAGACCAGGAACTTGTTGCCAAGCTGCCGTACCTGCCAGTCCTGAAGACCTCCATCGAGAACGCGGTACCGCGTCCGGTCACCCCGTTCTACCCGGCCGTCACCCAGGCTATCCAGGAGAATGCCTACGCCGCCCTGAAGGGTGAAAAGTCCGCTAAGGACGCGCTGTCCGACATGCAGAAGTCCATCGAGTCCGCCGGCGCAGGATCGTAGCTCAATCATGGCAACCGAACTAGGCCCGACGCCGGCAACCAAGCCGGCGTCGGGCGGCGCCCCGGTCCATCATGGACCCAAGGGCGTCGGAGAAGACAACCAGATTTTGAGCCAGGGCAAGTGGGCCACGTGGCTGCTTGCCCCTACCATCATCGCGTTGGCCATTGTGATCGTTTATCCGATCATCAGCGCTATCGTGATGTCTTTCCAGAAGGATGCAGGCCTGGACCCGGCCACCGGTTTGTTCACCGCAGGTGGCCCTGCGGGCATCCAGAACTATGTGAACTGGCTGGGCCAGCAATGTGCCGCTCCCGGCGGCGGCACTGTAGCCTGCCCCCCCGGCACCTTGGGTGGCCAGTTCTGGACCGCTACCGGGACCACGTTCCTTTTCACGGTCATCACCGTCACCTTTGAAACAATCCTTGGTTTCTGGATGGCGATGATCATGGCCAGGACCTTCAAGGGCCGTAGCCTGGTCCGCGCGGCCGTGCTGGTGCCGTGGGCCATCCCCACCGCCGTAACCGCCCAGCTGTGGCTGTTCATGTTCGACTTCAACGGCATCGTCAACAAGCTGTTCAACGCCTCCATCCTCTGGACGGGCAGTGAATGGCCGGCCAAATGGGCAGTCATCATTGCTGACACCTGGAAGACCACACCGTTCATGGCGCTGTTGATTCTGGCGGGTCTCCAGATGATTCCGGCGGATGTTTACGAGGCCGCAAAGGTGGACGGCGCCAGTGCCTGGCAACGGTTCAAGCTGATTACGCTTCCCTTGGTGAAGCCAGCCCTGATGGTGGCCATCCTGTTCCGCACCCTTGACGCGCTGCGTATGTTCGACCTTCCCTACATCCTCACGCAGGGTGCCAACAACACCACCACGCTGTCCATCCTGGTGATCAACCAGATCAGGCAAGGCTTCAACTCGGCAGCCGCATTGTCCACCATCACGTTCCTGATCATCTTCCTGGTGGCGTTTATCTTCGTCCGCTTCCTTGGAGCCAACGTCGTGGAGCAAAGCGGAGCAACCGGTAAGGGGAAGAAATGACAACCTCAACCGCCTCCACTGATCTGCGGACGCAGCAGGACAGAGGCCGCAAGATTGCGCAGAACCGGGAGAAGTGGGCAAGTGCCCGGACGTACATCAGTGCTGCAGTCATCCTGATCTGGTGCCTTGCACCGGCTTACTGGATGGTGGTGACGGCCTTCCGCGAAGTGGGTTTCACCTACGACACCACGCCTTGGCCAACACATGTAACACTGGACAACTTCACCACCGCGTTCGATACCTCGTTCGGCAACAGATTCGGCCAGGCGCTGCTTAACAGCGTTTTCATCGGCGTCATGGTGACTGCGATCTCGCTGCTCATTGGTGTCTTTGCCGCATATGCGCTGGCCCGGTTGAACTTCCGGTTCAAGTTCCTGGTGCTGGGCTTCATCCTGGGCGCTTCCATGTTCCCGGGCGTTGCACTCATCACCCCGCTGTTCCAGCTGTTCACCAACATTGGCTGGATGGGTACTTACCAGGCGCTGATCATCCCTAACATCTCCTTCGTCCTGCCGCTGACCGTCTATACGCTGACTTCCTTCTTCCGTGAAATGCCGTGGGAGCTTGAGGAATCGGCGCGCGTCGATGGCTGCACCCAGGGCCAGGCGTTCCGTAAGGTGATCATGCCGCTGGCCGCGCCAGCAATCTTCACGACGGCGATCCTGGCGTTCATTTCCTCCTGGAACGAGTTCCTGATCGCCAGCCAGCTGTCCAACGAGGCTACGCAACCGGTGACGGTTGCCATCGCCAGCTTTGCCGGGGCACAGCCCAACCAGATTCCATACACGGCCATCATGGCTGCGGGCACCATCGTCACCATTCCGCTGGTGATCCTGGTGCTTGTGTTCCAGCGCAAGATTGTGGCCGGCCTGACGGCGGGTGCAGTCAAGTGACAGGCGATGCTTCCCGCTCCCGCTCCACGGGGGCGGGAAGCGACCGCAGGCGCGTCCGGTCCGGCGAGGACTTTGACATCATCATCGGGTTCCTTGGTTTTTGGGCCCTGGTGCTGCTGGTGGTCACCATCTGGATGGAAGTGACTGCGCAGCCCGCACTCGGCTGGGCCTTGGGGCTGCTGGCCACGCTCCTGGCGCTGTACGGCATGGTCCGTTTGCGCCGGAAGCTCCCCGAACGCAGGTAGCCGGCGGAAGGCCATTTCCGTCACGGTTTTAACGCTGCATGGCCGGAGAGTGCGAAGATACGAAGGCTCGGGGGGCCAGCGCAGGGCGAGCGGCAGCTTCAAGCTGCATGGAGTTATTGAGGGGACACGGTGGCACGCACAACAGAAAGATCCCAAAGGGGCGGCCACTCAGGAGTCAGCATCGAGGACGTTGCGGCAGCCGCCGGTGTCTCGACTGCCACAGTGTCCCGGGCCGTCCGTGGCCTGCCCCGCGTGTCGCCGGCCACCCGCGAACGGATCCTTGAAGTAGCGGGGAACCTGGGCTACGTGGCCTCTTCTTCCGCGTCCGGGCTGGCTACCGGCCGCACCAAGACCATTGGCGTGCTGGCCCCGTTCGTCAGCCGCTGGTTCTTTTCGAAAGCCATTGAGGGGGCGGACCGGGAGCTCCACGCCCGGCAATACAACCTCTCCCTGTTCAACCTCGGCGGCCACGGCAGCAACCGGGAGCGGCTGTTCAGTAAAACCATGGTCTACAAGCAGATTGACGCCCTGCTGGTCCTCTGTATGGCGCTGACCCATGAAGAGCTGGACCACCTGCAGAAAATCGACATTCCGCTGGTGGTGGTGGGCGGACACGTCGAGGAGTGCGCCTACATCGGCATTGACGACTACGCCGCCGCCTCCACAGCCGTGCGGCACCTGATCGACCTGGGCCATCGCGATATCGCACTGCTCCACGGCGACGACGAGACGGACCTGAACTTCGACGTTCCCAGGGTCCGGATCCTCGCCTTCAAGGATGTTATGACGTCCGCCGGACTGCCCACCCGCCCGGAGTGGGACGAATGGGGCGACTTCACGGTCCGCAGCGGGCAGGAGGCCTTCCGCCGGCTGTGGGCACGTCCCGGTGCCAAACCCACAGCCATCTTCTGCGCCTCCGACGAGATGGCCATGGGCGTCATCTTCGAGGCCCAACGCATCGGCGTCCGCGTGCCGGAGGAACTGTCCGTCGTGGGGATCGACAACCACGATTTTGCCGACGCCATGGGGCTGACCACCGTGGGGCAGCGGCCTGACGAACAGGCTGAGCTGGCCACCAAGATGCTCCTTGACGAACTGGACGGGGAGGTGGGGTCGGTGCAGTCCGCCGTCGCACCGCATGAACTCATCGTCCGGCGGACCACCGCGCCGCCCCCGGCCAAGCGTTCCGCCGCATGATTCCGGCGTCCTGACAAGGGCCCATTCCGGGACGTGACGAAGGTCAGGATGCGCGTGCCAACTGCCGGATGGGGATCCAGCGGGAGGCCAGGCGCCGGTAGGCTGCCGCAGCTCCGGTCATGTCGCCCTCCGCGAGGCATTCGATGCCCAGCCGAATGTCCATGGGGGAATCGTCCGGATACACCTTGTCCGCCACGGCACCGTAGTCCAGCTCCACCATCGATTCCACATCGAACTGCTCCAGCCACTCGGTGAGCTGGGCCAGGTCGTCCAGCATGTCCAGGTCCGGGGCCGCCAGGGCAAGGTTGGCAACCGCGTAACGGGCACGTTCCAGGGCGTCGGTGATCGATGCCCACACCCGGACCGTGAGGATCCGGCCGGCTGCCTCCACCACGTCCTTGTGGTCCGACTCCATGAACAGCGAAAACCAGCTGAACGGGATCCCCCAGGTTGACGCCCGGGTATGCACCCGGATGGAACCGTCGCGGGCCTTGACCTGGTCGATCCGTTCCTGGTGCTTGTCCCGCTGTTCCTCGGGGATCAGCAGTTCCGCAAGCGGGCCGTGGATTCCCTCCATCAGGGCGTTGGCCGCCAGGCCTGCACGGAGGACCAGCTGGC
The DNA here is from genome assembly GCF_059089885.1 of Arthrobacter sp. Y3221159. Classification (NCBI taxonomy): domain Bacteria; kingdom Bacillati; phylum Actinomycetota; class Actinomycetes; order Micrococcales; family Micrococcaceae; genus Arthrobacter; species Arthrobacter sp. Y3221159. Next base: position 204,687 of record NZ_JBNHFC010000003.1, on the reverse strand, counting down.
TGGGACAGTACAGCAGCACCGGCTCGGCGTCAGCGCCGTCGTCGGCCGCTCCGCCCTGGGGAGCCGGGGCCGTGGTGACCCGCACCAGGTCGGTGCGTCCGGTGGGAAACGGGTCCCCGCCTGAACGGGTGATGCGCCCCAGCGAGGCGAGCAGTTCGGCGTTTTCGACGGCGGCACGCGAGGCTGTGCGTGCACCAGCCGCCTGGATCGCGGCGCGCTGCTCTTCCGGGAACGCGTCCAGCGGTTCGTAGACCCGCAACGTGGAGGAAAAAGGCAGGCCTGCCTGGCCCCGGTAGAGGTTTCCCGTCATCGCGGTCTCCTTATCTGGGTCCAGGTGGCCGTCATCAGTCCGCCAGTTCCACCAGCACGGGGGCGTGGTCCGAAGCGCCCTTGCCCTTGCGTTCCTCGCGGTCAATGGAGGCACCGGTAACCCGGCTGGCCAGAGCGGGGGAGGCGAGGACGAAGTCGATGCGCATGCCTTCCCGCTTGGGGAAGCGCAGCTGGGTGTAGTCCCAGTAGGTGTATACGCCGGGGCCGGGAGTGTAGGGGCGCACCACATCGGTGAAGCCGGCGGATTCAAAGGCGTGGAAAGCGGCACGCTCCGGTGGGCTGACATGGGTGTAGCGGTTGTTCACGAACAGGTCGATGTCCCACACGTCCTCATCGAACGGTGCGATGTTCCAGTCGCCCATCAAAGCCACCTGGGCCTGCGGGTTCTCGGCGACCAGCCCCTGCGCGTGCGTCTTGAGGCTCTCCAGCCATTTGAGTTTGTAGGGCATGTGCTCGTCATCCAGCGACCGGCCGTTGGGAACGTACAGGCTCCAGATCCGGATGCCGGCGCAGGTGGCGGCCATGGCCCGGGCCTCCTGCACGGGGTCCTTTCCGGCCTTGCCGAACGAGGGCTGGTCAAGGAAGGTGCGTTCGACGTCCTCCAGGCCCACCCGGGATGCGATGGCCACGCCGTTCCACTGGTTCACACCGAAGTGGGCCACCTCGTAGCCCATCCGCTCAAACAGTTCCCAGGGGAAGTTATCGTCCTTGCACTTGGTTTCCTGGATGGCAAGGACGTCGCAGTCGCTGCGCTGAAGCCAGGCTTCGACGCGGTCAGCGCGGGCACGGAGCGAATTTACATTCCAGGTAGCTATCTTCACAGTTCCTAACTTACCGTGGCTGCACTGCAGCAGGTAAAGCAGGGCGGGGCGTTCCGAAGTACCCGCGGGCGGGGTGTCCGGCTAATGGAACTTAGTTGGAAGTCCGAGTATATTCGCAACCAGAGATGACCTGAGCCACAAAACCGGAACATTGCGAAGGAGCATCAGCCATGGTGCGCGAGCTGTCCCATTACGTCGGAGGCCGGCATGCGGAGGGGAGCTCCGGACGGTTCGGGGATGTCTTCGACCCCTGCACCGGTCGCGTCCAGGCCCGGGTTCCGCTGGCGGGCCGGGATGAGGTGCAGGACGCCATAGCCGCCGCCGGGAAGGCGCAGCCTGCGTGGTCGGCCATGAACCCCCAGCGGCGGGCCAGGATCCTCCTGAAGTTCGTGGACCTGGTGAACTCGCAGATGGACGAGCTGGCGCGGCTGCTGTCCGCCGAGCATGGCAAGACCCTTGCCGACTCCAAGGGGGATATCCAGCGCGGCCTGGAAGTGGTGGAGTTCGCCGCCGGCGCTCCCCACCTGGTCAAGGGCGAGTTTTCCAGTGACACCGGGGCCGGGATCGACATCCATTCGCTCCGCCAGCCGCTCGGCGTCGTGGCCGGCATTACGCCGTTCAATTTCCCGGCCATGATCCCCCTGTGGAAGTCCGGCCCGGCCCTGGCGGCGGGCAACGCCTTCATCCTCAAACCCTCTGAGCGGGACCCCTCGGTACCGCTCCGGCTGGCGGAACTCTACAGCGAGGCGGGCGTGCCGGACGGCGTGTTCAGCGTGGTCAACGGGGACAAGGAAGCCGTGGACGCCATCCTCGAAGACCCGCGGATTAAGGCGGTTGGCTTTGTTGGTTCCACCCCCATTGCCCGGTACATCTACGCGACGGCGGCCGCGCACGGGAAACGGGCCCAGTGCTTCGGCGGAGCCAAAAACCACATGGTGGTCATGCCGGATGCGGACCTGGACCAGGCCGCGGATGCCCTGATCGGTTCCGGTTACGGCTCCGCCGGCGAGCGCTGCATGGCCATCTCCGTGGCAGTCCCGGTAGGCCGGGAGACCGCGGACCGGCTGGTGGAAAAACTGCAGGAACGGGTCAAGGAACTCCGGGTGGGCTCCAGCATGGCGCCGGACTCGGACTTCGGCCCTGTGGTGTCAGCCGCTGCCAAGGAACGCATCGAGGGCTACATCGGGGCGGGCGTGGACGAGGGCGCCACCCTCCTGGCCGACGGCCGCGGATTCACTGTGGAAGGCTACGAGGACGGCTTTTGGGTGGGCCCCACGCTCTTCGACCATGTCACCCCGGATATGACGGTGTACCGTGAAGAGATTTTCGGGCCCGTCCTGAGCGTGGTCCGCGCGTCCGGCTACGAGGAAGCGCTGCGGCTCTGCACTGACAACCCGTACGGCAATGGCGTCGCCATCTTCACCCGTGACGGCGACGCTGCCCGGGACTTCGCCACCCGCGTGGACGTCGGCATGGTGGGCATCAATGTCCCCATCCCCGTGCCATTGGCCTACTACACCTTCGGCGGCTGGAAGGCGTCCGGCTTCGGCGACCTGAACCAGCACGGCGCGGACGCCTTCCGGTTCTACACCAAGACAAAGACCGTCACCACACGCTGGCCCTCCGGAATCCGGCAGGGATCCAGCTTCATCATGCCGGAAGGAAGCTGATGACGGAACGTGCGCCGGACGGACCGGAGGTGCTGTTCGAGCGGCGGGGCCCGCTGGCGGTGATCACCCTGAACAGGCCGCGGGCAGTCAACGCACTTACCGCCGGCATGGTGGGCATGATTCTGCATCAGCTCACGGCGTGGGCGGACGACGACGGCGTGGCCACCGTCCTGGTCCAGGGCGCCGGAGAGCGGGGCCTCTGCGCAGGCGGGGACATCGTGGCCATCTATGAGGACATCCCGTACGGCGGCAAGCGGACCGCGGACTTCTGGCAGGCCGAGTACCGGATGAACTCCCTGATAGCGCGCTACCCCAAACCGTACGTGGCCCTCATGGACGGCCTCGTCCTTGGCGGCGGGGTGGGCATTTCCGCCCACGGCTCCGTCCGCGTGGTCACCGAGCGGACCAGGACAGGGATGCCGGAAACCACCATTGGCTTCGCCCCCGACGTCGGCGGGACTTTCCTGCTCGCCCGCGCGCCGGGGGAGACGGGAACCCACGCGGCGCTGACAGGAGCGCACCTGGACGGACCGGACGCCCTGTACCTGGGCCTTGCCGACCATTACGTCCCGTCCACCCGTTTGCCCCACCTGGTGGCATCGCTCGAAAGCGAAAGCCCGGTAGACGCCGTCGGACGCTGGGCCGGGGACGCCCCGCCCTCCGCCCTGGCGGGCCAGCGGGAGTGGATTGACGCCTGCTATGCGGAACCGGATGCCGGGGACATTGTCCGCCGGCTCCGTACCTGGCATGGCCACGGCTCGGCGGAGGCCAAGCAGGCCGCGGATGCGATTGAGGCAAAATCGCCAACCTCGGTCAAAGTGGCGCTGGACTCGGTGCGCCGGGCCCGGGGCCTGACGCTGGATGAGGCCCTCGCCGAGGAATACCGCGTGGGCCTGCGCTTCCTCTCCGGCCCTGACTTCCGGGAGGGCATCCGCGCCCAGGTGGTGGACAAAGACCGTACTCCGCGCTGGCAGCCGCCCACACTCGGCGAGGTACTCCCGGAGCATGTGGCCCGTTTCTTCCAGCCGCTGGACGGCGGGGAACTGGACCTTGGCACAGCGTTGGACAGGGGCACAGCGGCAGACCTGAAGTTAAAGGAGACGGACCATGCCTGACAAGTACACCGTGGCGTTCCTGGGCCTGGGACACATGGGCATTCCCATGGCCGCGAACCTGGTCACGGCAGGGCACGCCGTGGCCGGCTACGACGTGGTGCCTGCCGCGCTGGAGGCCGCCCGGGCAAGGCAGATTCCGGTGGCAGCCGGCGCCACCGAGACGCTCGCCGGTGCCGACGTGGTGCTGACCATGTTCCAGAGCGGCCAGCAGGTGCTCGACGCATACCGCGGGACCGGTGGCCGGCCCGGCCTGTTGGCGGCAGCTGCCCCGGGGACCATGTTCCTGGACTGCTCAACCATCAACGTTGACGAGGCACGCGAGGCGGCCCGGCTGGCAGTCGAGGCAGGACACCGCTCCGTTGATGCCCCCGTTTCCGGTGGCGTGGTGGGAGCCGAGGCGGGAACCCTCACCTTCATGGTGGGCGCGGAGGAAGCGGACTTCGAGGCTGTCCGGCCCCTGTTGGAGGTGATGGGCAAACGGGTGGTGCATTGCGGTGCCCACGGCGCCGGCCAGGCGGCCAAGGTCTGCAACAACCTCATCCTTGGCGTATCGATGATCGCCGTCAGCGAGGCCTTCGTCCTGGGGGAGAAGCTGGGACTCAGCCACCAGGCGCTCTTCGACGTTGCATCGGCAGCCTCCGGGCAATGCTGGGCACTGACCACCAACTGCCCCGTCCCCGGCCCTGTCCCCACCAGTCCGGCCAACCGCGACTACCAGCCAGGGTTCGCCGGCGCGCTGATGGCCAAGGACCTCAACCTTGCCGTCAACGCCCTGCACAGCACCGGCGTCACCGGGCGGATGGGGCAGCTGGCAGCCGAGATCTACGATACTTTTTCCGCGGAAGGCGGTGCCGGCCGGGACTTCTCGGCGATCATCACCGACATCCGGGCAAAATCCGCCGCCGGAGCACCGGCGGCACCAGGCGCGGCTGCGCCACCAAACACCGCCGAGTCCGGCACAGCAATGAAAAAGGCACCAACAGCGCACGACGACGGGAGTCCTGAATGACGGAGTACGCCAACATCCTGGTGGAGCAGCAGGGGCGGGTGGGGCTGGTCACCCTCAACCGGCCGCAGGCGCTGAATGCGCTGAACAAGGCCACCATGGAGGAATTGGTCGCCGCCGTCAGCGCGATGGATTCGGACCCCGGAGTGGGGGCCGTGGTGATTACAGGATCGGGCAAGGCCTTCGCCGCCGGAGCCGACATCAAGGAGATGGCGGCCCAGGGCTACATGGACATGTACGCGGCCGACTGGTTCCGCGGATGGGAGGACCTCACCCGGCTGCGCATCCCCACCATCGCCGCCGTATCGGGGTTCGCCCTGGGCGGCGGCTGCGAGCTGGCGATGATGTGCGATCTCATCATCGCCGGCGACAACGCCAAGTTCGGCCAGCCCGAGATCAACCTGGGGGTGCTGCCCGGGATGGGCGGGTCGCAGCGCCTGACCCGTGCCCTGGGCAAAGCCAAAGCCATGGACCTGATCCTGACGGGCAGGTTCATCGGTGCCGAAGAGGCCGAACGCAGCGGCCTGGTGTCCCGGGTTGTCCCCGCCGAGGATGTGGTGACGGAATCCCTCAAAGCCGCGGAGGTCATCGCATCCAAGTCCAAGCCGGTGGCCATGGCGGCTAAGGAAGCCGTGAACGCCGCCTTCGAAACCGGGCTCGCGCAGGGCGTCCTGTTCGAGCGCCGGCTCTTCCACTCCCTGTTTGCCACCGAGGACCAGAAGGAAGGCATGGCGGCGTTCACGGAGAAGCGCCAGCCGGCTTTCAAACACCGGTAAGGGCCTGCGACTCCCGGTAGGTGGCGAGGTCGCGCTCCATTTCCTCCGCCATCAGATGGTTGTTGATGGCGACGGCGGTCCATGCGGCTGATGCGGCCGACGCCAGCACCTGCGCCTTCATGTCCGTGACGTTGCCAGCGGCCCAGACGCCGGGAACCGCCGTGGCGCCGTCGGCAGCCGTCTCAAGGTAGTCGCCGATTCCCATCGGGTGCGGTGACGGGGACAGGCCAAGGCCGGTAAATGCCCGGACACGGGCGGAGGTCCGTGCACCCACCACCAGGGCGTCAAGGGCAACCTCCGGACCGCCTGCCAGTGCCACCCCGCGCAGGGCGTCGCCTTCCACCCGGAGGGTTTCCACGGCGCCGGCAACCACCCTGACGCCCCGCGCTGCCAGCTGTTCGAGTTCCGGTTCCGAAGGGTTGGTGCGCTCGTTGAGGAACAGGGTGATATTGCTGCTCCACTGCCGGAACAGCAGGGCCTGGTGCACGGACCACGGCCCGTTGCCCAGGACGCCGATCGCCTGGTCCTGCACCTCCCAGCCGTGGCAGAACGGGCAGTGCAGCACGTCCTTGCCCCACCGCTCCCGCAAGCCGGGAATCTCCGGCAGTTCGTCCACCAGGCCGGTGGCAACCAGGAGCCGCCGGCCGCGGATCTGCCTCCCGTCGTCGAGCGTTATCCCAAAGCCCTGCCGCACGTCGCCGGTGGCGGCAATTGCCTCACCGCGGAGGATCACCCCGCCGTAGCCCTCCACCTCGGCACGTCCGGCGGCCAGCAGGGCTGCCGGGCTGATCCCGTCACGGGAGAGGAAGCCGTGGACGCCGCGCGCGGGCGCGTTGCGCGGATCGCCGCTGTCCACCACGGCCACGGAACGGCGGGTGCGGCCCAGCATCTGGGCTGCACTGAGGCCTGCGGCACCGCCGCCGACGATAATGACGTCATAGAAGGGATCACGGGGGCTTGAATGCGTGTTTTCAGTCATGCGTCCATGGTCCGATCATGCCTTGAGTTCCGCAAACAAGTTTGCCGTTATGGCAAAATGGACGGATGGATGAAAACCTCGACGACGTCCTGGCGGCCGTGGGCCCGCGGCTGAAGGCCCTTCGGGTCAGCCGGGACGTCACGCTGACGGCGCTGGCGGAGGCCACCGGAATCTCGGTCAGCACGCTGTCCCGGCTCGAAGCCGGCCAGCGGCGCCCCAACCTCGAACTGCTCCTGCCCCTGGCCAAGGCGTACCAGGTGCCGCTTGATGAACTGGTGGGAGCGCCGGAGACGGGCGATCCGCGTGTGCACCTTCGCCCCATCGAGGCGCGGGGGATGACCATCATTCCGCTGACCCGGAAACCGGGCGGTATCCAGGCCTACAAGCACATCCTGCCGGCCGGACGGCTGGAGGAACCCAGTCCGCAGGTGCATGAAGGCTACGAGTGGCTGTATGTCCTGAACGGGAGACTGCGCATGGTGCTGGGCAGCCAGGACCTGGTCCTGGGGCCGGGCGAGGCGGCGGAGTTCGATACCCGCATCCCCCACTGGTTCGGCAGGGCTGACGGCGGGGCGGTGGAATTCCTCAGCCTGTTCGGCACGCAGGGCGAACGGATGCATGTGAGGGCAAAGCCCGCCTCCAAGAGATAGGGGGGTTTGCCGGGCTGTCAGGTTTCCCCTAGCCCCGTAAGGTAGACAGGACCGCAGGAAGTTTGCAGCGGAAATGGGGGAGAAGCAGATGCGGGTACCGGCGGCGGGTGCGGCGGACGGACTTGGCGGCCTTGTTGGCGTTGCTGCGCAGGCAATCGACAGGCTGGGGGAATGGGGTGTGGGAGCCTTCACCCTCGCCGAAACGGTACTGCCACCCATTCCGAGCGAGGTGATCCTTCCGCTGGCGGGCTACCTTGCCAAGCAGGGGGCCCTCAATCTGTTCCTCGTCTTTGCCGCCAGCCTGTTGGGCGCCTACGCCGGTGCGCTGTTCCTCTATTGGCTGGGTGCGAAGCTTGGGCTGGAACGCTCCATCCGCGGGCTGTCCAAACTTCCCCTGGTGGACCGGGAGGATTTCGAGCATGCGGCTGAATGGTTCCGCCGCCATGGCCGGTCTTCCATCTTCTTCGGCCGGCTCCTTCCGGGTGTCCGCAGCCTCATTTCGTTGCCGGCCGGGGCCTCCGCCATGCCGCTGGGAACCTTCAGCCTCTACACGCTCGCCGGAAGCGGGTTGTGGAACGGTGCCCTGATCGGACTGGGGTACGCCCTGGGCACCCAGTACCGGCTTATCGAGCAGTACTCCCGGTTCCTCAACTACGCGGTGTACGGGGCACTGGCCGTCACAGTGGTCCTGCTGGTTATCCGGAGGGTGAAGCGGGCCAAGGCGAACCGCTGACCGGCTGCTCCCCCGCATTCAGTCCGCGAAGTCGCCCGCATTCCTGCGGAAGTCATCCAGGATCCGGATCAGGAGGTCCACGTCCCCGGGGCTGAATCCGGGATCACTGAACACCTCACTGTTCAACGCCGCCGTGGAACGTTCTGCCAGGCTGCGCCCCTCGCCGGTGAGGGCGATCAGCGTGGTGCGGCCATCCGTCGGGTGGGGGGAGCGTGCCACCAGCCCGGCGCGTTCGAGCCGGTCCACGGCGTTGGTGACCGACGTCGGATGGACCTGGAGCAGGGCGCTCGCCTTCTTCATGGGCAGGGATCCCTTCCGCGTAAAACTCAGCAGCGCCAGGAGCTCATAGCGGGCAAACGTGAGGCCGAACGGCTTGAGGGTGGCTTCAATCCTGGCAAGGAGGATCTGCTGCGTCCGCATGACGGCGGTGATGGCCGCCATGGGCGCGGCAACTTCTGCCCACCCGTGCTCCTCCCAGTTGCGCCGGGCCTCGGCGATGGGATCGCGGGGCAAATGCGTGCCCATACAGCCCCTTTCCGGAAAATCCTGTGAATATACTAGGACATCCAACGGTTTGGCGAGGGAGGAATTCCGTGCAGCCCCAGGAACATGGCGGCAGGCCGCCCTTTCCGGACGCGGACCTGCTCCATGTGGTGGAACTCCTTCCGCCTGCAGAACGGCAACGTTATGCGCGGACCCGGGAATTTCTGCAGGCATCCGTCCGGCCGGCATCCCTCGGCTACTGGAACCGCGAGGAGTTTCCGTTCGGCCTGCTGCAGGACATGGCCGGCCACGGACTGGGGGCCCTTCAGGTGGATGGCAGCTCCGCCCTGTTCAAAGGGCTGATGTACGCGGAGCTGGCCCGCGCCGACGTCTCCCTCTCGGCGGTTGCCGGCATCCACAATGAGCTGATCGTGGGCATGATCAGCCAACTGGGCTCCGAGGAGCAGAAGAGCCGCTGGCTGCCCGGGCTCAGGAGCTTCACCGCACTGGGGGCCTTCGCCCTGACCGAGCCCGGCCACGGTTCGGACATCTCCCGGGGCCTGGAGACCTCCGCCACGCTCGAGGGCGGCGAGTGGGTCCTCAACGGGGTCAAGCGCTGGATCGGCGCCGGGACCATCGCCGATTTTGCCCTCGTCTGGGCGCGGGACCAGGCCGACCAGGAGATCAAGGGCTTCATCGTGGAGACCGGCCGTCCCGGCTTCACAGCTACCAAAATTGCCAACAAAATTCGACTGCGCATCATGCAAAACGCGGACATCACGCTGGAGGATGTCCGGATCCCGGCCGGCAACCTGCTCCCCGGGGCCGCCCACTTTGCAGCCGCCCAGGGCCTCCTGCGGGATTCCCGGGCGTGGGTGGGCTGGCAGGCCGCCGGCATCCAGTTCGCCGCGTTCGACGTTGCCCGGGACTATGCGCTGGGCCGGCACCAGTTCGGCCGTCCCCTCGCGGGATTCCAGTTAATCCAGCAGCAACTCGCTGACATCCTGGGCAACGCTTCGGCATCCCTGGCACTGATGGTTCAGCTGGCGCGGCTCCAGGAGGAAGGCCGGCTGGAGATGGCGCAGGCTGCCATGGCCAAGGCCACCACCACGCGGCTGGCCCGGGCAACAGTTGCGATGGGACGGTCCCTGCTGGGCGGCAACGGCATCAGCGGTGACTACGGCATGGCCAAGCTGTTCGGTGATGCTGAGATCCTCTACACCTACGAAGGCAGTTACGAGATCAATTCACTCCTGGTGGGGCGGGCCGTCACCGGGATTTCCGCCTTCACCTGAGCCCCGCATGTGCTTGCGTGCCGACCAGCGGGCGTTGTCCCGGGCCACCACCCTCGCTAGCATCGAAGAGGTAAGCCTACTTACTGTTGGTCTGCTCCCTTGGGGATGCGGGAAGGGAAGCCCGATGCGCGTCAAGAACTCCGTCATTGTGATCACCGGTGCATCGAGCGGCATTGGCCGGGCCACAGCGCTTCGCTGCGCATCCAAAGGCGCCTGCCTGGTCCTGGCCTCGCGCGGTACCAAAGCCCTTGAGGCGGTGGCCCGGGAATGCAGGAAACGCGGGGCGAAAGCCATTGCCGTAGCCACCGACGTGACGGATCCGGCAGCGGTGGACAACCTGGCCGCCCGTGCCGTGGCGGAGTTCGGACGCCTCGACGTATGGGTCAACAACGCAGCAGTGGGCGCATTCGGCCGGCTCCTTGACATTCCAGCCGCGGATTTCCAGCGTGTCCTTGACGTGAATATTTCCGGCTACGTGAATGGTGCGCGCGCTGCCCTGGCCCGGCAGGCTGCCCAGGGTTCGGGGGTCCTGGTCAATGTTGCTTCAGTTGTTGGCGAAACCCCATTGCCCTACTCCGCAGCGTATTCCGTCACCAAGGCGGCGGTCCGGTCCCTCAGTGTCAGCCTGCGCTCGGAACTGGCACTTGAAGGACTGTCCGGGGTGCACGTGTGCACAGTCCTGCCTGCCACCATCGACACCCCGTTCTACCAGCACGCTGCCAACTACACCGGCCGGCGCGCACGTGCCCTGCCCCCGGTCTACACGCCGGAACGCGTGGCCAGGGCAATCGTCAACGTCATCGAGCACCCGCGCCGCGAAACCGTGGCGGGAGGTCCCGTGGCACGCCTGCTGGTCCTGCAGCACAAGGTCACGCCGAAACTGGTGGAAGCGTCCATCGCCCGCCAGGTGGACAAAAAGCAGCTGCCCCGCGGCAAGCCCGCCTCTGTCACCCCGGGAAACCTGCACCGTACTTCGGAATCAATCAGGAAAGGCTCCGTGACCGGCGGCTGGCATGGCCGGAGTAGGACGGCCCGGCGCAGGTTCTTCACCGCGGCGGCAGTGGCTGGCGCCGTGATGGCCGCAGGCAGGCTGCGGGGATGACGGTCCCCGGACGGGTGCTCCGGGAACAGCTGGCCCCGGCCACACGGCCGCGATTCCCGAAAGGGGAGCAAGCCCTGTTAAAGGTTCTTGTCCGCGTAGGCGTGCAGGGCGTCCCGCACGAAGCCTGCGCCGGCCTCTCCGCCATAGTTGGCCGCAAACCGGGCGTCCGCAACGTACATGTCTGCGAGCCCGGTGACGTAGCCTTTGACGTCTCCGCCGCTTTCCGCGGCCGGGGTGCCAGGGATGGACGTCAGCCATTCAACGTGGCGCCGGGCAAGATCCTGGGCTTCGGGGCTGCCGGGACGGACACCTGATCCGGCCGCGGCCAGCCAGTCCTTCCCCAGCCGTTCAGAGCGTGACTTCCACTCCCTTTTCTCCGCTTCGTCCATGCCCCGCCACCACGAGTCTCCCTTCGCATAGGCGTCCTTGCCCCATCGCTCCTCAACCTCGTCCTTGTACTGTGTGTGGTCGAAGCCGTCGAACATTGCTTCTGCCATGAGTTCTCCTCCTCCTTTAACCGTTTCGAGTGTTTGCCGGACGGACGCGATCTGGCGGGACAGCCGGTCCTGCTCCTGCCGCAGCCACTCCAGGTGGCGGGTCAACGCCTTGACGGCGTCCGTCTGCTGCTGGAAGACCTCAGCTATGGCGGGCAGCCCCAGGCCCAGTCCGCGAAGGAGCAGGATCCGCTGCAGTTGCAGGAGGGCGGCGCCGTCGTAGTGGCGGTAGCCGTTGCTGCCCACCCGGCTGGGCTTGAGCAGCCCGATGTCGTCATAGTGCCGAAGGGTGCGGCTGGTGGTGCCGGCCATCCTGGCGACGTCCTGGATGGACCAGTCCTTCGCTGCTTCCGCCGTGGTTTCTTCCATGGTCCGAGCGTAGGGGTTGACGCAGCGTCAAGGTCAAGGGGCGGGCGGGCCAGGTTCAGCGGGCGCGGCGGTTCCGGGGTGACCGGGTGCGGGCCTGGGCCACCAGGCGGCGGAAAGCGAGGATGAAGACGGCTTCGATCAGGAGCATCAGGCACACCAGCAACCACTGCTCCCGGGCAACAAAAACAATGCAGCCGGTCAGCGCCAGGACCGTGCCCAACGCCAGGGTGTACGTTGCGAAGCCGACGGCAACCCGGGCGCTGCGCACTCCCGTGCGGAACCCGAAACCGTGCGGTTCACCGCCGGGGTATCCGGGAACACGGTCCGGCGCGGCAGGTCCCAGGGCATCAAATTCTTCCCAGGGATCCTTGTCCTGCGCTTCTGCGGCCATGCTCCAATTATCCCAAAAAGGGGTTCCCGGAGGGGCCGGGCCGGGAGGCCTCATAAAACAGCGGCCCCTCCAGCTTTCGCTGGAGGGGCCGCTGGACGGGTGCTTCCGGTGCAGGCGCCGGAAGTTGCCCAAGCCTTAGAGGGGGCGGATGTTCTCTGCCTGCGGGCCCTTGGGGCCCTGGGTCACATCGAATTCGACCTTCTGGTTCTCGTCCAGGGAGCGGTAACCGCTGCTGGCGATTGCCGAGTAGTGGGCGAAAACGTCAGCGGACCCGTCATCGGGGGCAATGAAGCCAAAACCCTTTTCGGCGTTGAACCATTTAACTGTGCCTGTTGCCATGGCTGCATTCCTTCATGTGACTCTGATTCTCTCCCCGGGCATCAGCCCGAAGTGTGCGGAGAACGTCCCCCGCTGCTCCCCAACGTACGGGGACAACGGCCTCTGTGCAAGGGGTGGCCCGGCATGGCGTGCTCAACGCATGCCTTCACGGCGGATCGCGGTGGCTATCGCAGCCGCCCTGGTCTCCACTCCGAGCTTGGCATAGATGTGGGCGAGGTGGGTCTTGACGGTGGCTTCGGAGATGTAAAGGCGCTGGCCCAGTTCCCTGTTGCTGAGCCCCTCAGTGAGGAGGCTGAGCAACTCGGCCTCCCGCGGGGTGAGGATCTCGTCCGGGTTGCGCAGCTGCTGGAATAACCGGGACGCCACGGGCGGGCTCATGACGCTTTTGCCCTGCACGGCTCCGCGGATGGCAACGAAGATTTCCTCCGGCGCGGCATCCTTCAGGAGATAGCCCATGGCGCCGGCGTCCACGGCGCGCACAATGTCCGCATCGGAGTCGTAGGTGGTGAACACCAGGATGGCCTGCCGCTTGTTGAGCCCGCGGATCCTGCGGATGGCCTCGATGCCGTCCATGCCCGCACCCATGGCCAGGTCCATCACCACCACAGCGGGGGAGTGCTCGCGCACCTGGACCAGGGCTTCCTCGCCGGAGGCGGCCTCTCCCACCACCGCGATGTCCGGCTGGGTGCCGAGCAGGGCGCGGAGCCCGCTGCGGACCACCAAATGGTCGTCCACCAGCAGGACGGTGATGGCGCTCATGCTTTACCCCCCGCGCCTTCGCCCACGGCTGGAGCCGCGGGCAGCTGGGCGGCCACGATGGTCCCTTGACCGGGTGAGCTTTCCACGGAGAAGGTACCGCCAAGCTGTTCCACCCGCTGGCGCATGGCCCTCAGACCGTACCCTCCGGCGTCCGACGGCGGTGCTGCCGCCGCCGGATCAAACCCGGCGCCGTCGTCGTAAATGTCCAGGGTGACGGCCTCCGGAAGGAATCCCAGGGTCACGGTGGCGGCAGTGGCTGACGCATGCAGCTTGATGTTGGAGGCGGAGCTTTGCACGACGCGGAGCAGGGCATGGCGGACCTCCCCGGACACGTGCCGCGGTTCGCCGGTCACCAGGAGCCGGGTCTGGGGCACGTACTGCCTCGCGGCGACGAGCAGGGCTTCGGGCAGGGGGGACCCGTCCAACCCGGGGGAGGCCAGTTCGTGGACGAGGCTGCGGGTTTCGGACAGGTTGGTGCGCAGGAGCCCGGCTGCCTGCCGGAGTTCGTCCCGGGCGGCAGGGCGTGGCCAGGCCCGTCCGGCGGCCTCGAGCAGGAGCAGGCTGCTGGCCAGTCCCTGGGTGACGGTGTCGTGGATTTCCCGTGACACGCGTTCGCGTTCGGCAATGGTGCCCGCGCGGCGCTCACTGGCGGCCAACTCGCCCTGCGCCCGCGAGACTTCAGCGTGCAGGCGGCGCTGTTCCTCGGCGTCGTGCTGGATGCGGTCGTAGATCAGTGTCAGCATCAGTCCCACTGCCAGCGGGCCCAGGAGCATGGCGAGGTCCGTGCCGTCGCTCATCCGGAACAGCCCCGCTGCCGTGGCTGCCGCCGTGGTGCCTGCCGCCAGGTAGGCGGCGGTTCCGGCCAAAGCGCTGCGGCAGAGGAAGAAGAGCGCGAACGAGCACCAGGCAAAGCTCGGGGCCGCGACCACCAGCACCGCCCAGACAGCCACCAGGGTGAACATCCACGGCATGCCCGGCCTGCCCCGCGCCGCGAGAACGGCCACGGCGGCATAGAGCAGGCTCGCCGCGGCAGCCAGGCCCAGGATCAGCAGGTTGTCGGCGGGGCTGTGCCGCATGACGTAGCGCACCAGCGAGGCCACCAGGAGCACCGCGAATCCCAGGTGCACTGCGGTGCCGATGCTGCCCAGGCCGGTGCGGGGTGTATCCCGCCGGGGCGGGGTTCCCGGGGCGGCAGCGGTGGCCGGGGCAGTGCCGGCGGCTCGGGTAGGCATGGGATGTCCCGTTCTGGCTGGTGGGAAACGCTACCTTCCATGCTATTGCCCCCGCCGATGCTGGTCTCTCAGCCATTTGGCTGATACGGCTGGCTTTTGGGTGGAGGCTTCAGCAGACGAAGGCCCGATGCCCGTCGCCGCCGCCCCCGGAAGGATTGGTGCGTACCCACCATGACCGTCCTAGGAGACACCGTGAAGAAGTCGCACAAAGCCTTCGCCGCCGCCGCTGCCGGCGCCCTCGTCCTGACCGCCGGAGCTACGGCGGCAGCCAACGCCGGAACCAGCCCCGCACCGGCAGCGGTCCCCGCCGTCGACGTCCAGCCCGTGCCCGAAACGGTGGTGCAGCAGAACCGCATCAGCGTGGGGGCATCGGCCACAGCCGTCAGCGCAGCCCTGGCCAAATGTCAGGCGGACAGGCTGCCCTTCGTCACCGTCGCGCTGGTGGACCGGTTCGGCACCGTCCAGGCGCTGCTCCGCGGTGACAACGCCGCCGAACACACCATCGAAGCGGCCAAGCAGAAGGCGTATACCGCTGCCGCCTTCGGTGCCCCCACCAGTGAACTGGCCAAGCGCATCAACGGCACCGGCCCTTCCATCGCCGACCTCCCGGGTACCCTGTTCCTGGCCGGCGGCGTCCCGCTGAAGGTCAACGGCGTCTCGGTGGCGGGCATCGGCGTCGGCGGTGCTCCGGACGGTGCGCTGGATGAAGCCTGCGCCTCGGCAGGGGCTGATGCCATTGCCGGCACTGCCAAGTAGGCTCCGCGTATGAGGCGATTCCGGATTGCCGTGATGCTTGCCGCCGGCGGGCTGTTGCTCAGCGCCTGCCAGGCCGGTCCGCCGGAGCCGCAGGCGGTTGACTCTGCGTCCGCCCCCGCCCCCTCCAGCCCCCTGCCCGCTCCCGGACAGCCCCCGACGGCGGCGCCCTCCCCGCCGCCCCCACCGGCCCTGTCCGCCGGGGAACAGGCGCAGCTGGACCAGGAACTGATCGCAGCCGCCAAGGCCAACAACGCCCCGCTGGTGGCCTCGCTGATCGGGCGGGGCGGGAACGTCAACGCCAAGGACGCCATCCAGGATTCCGCGTTCCTCTATGCCGGAGCCGAAGGCTTCAACGAGGTCCTCCGGCTGACGCTGGCGGCGGGTGCGGATGTTGCCAGCACCAACCGCTACGGCGGGACGGCACTGATTCCCGCGAGCGAGCACGGGCACGTGGAGACGGTGCAGATCCTGATCGCGGCCGGGGTGCCGGTAAACCACGTCAACAACCTGGGCTGGACGGCCATGCAGGAAGCCATCCTGCTCAACAACGGTGGCCCGCGCCAGCTGGAAGTGGTGCGCCTGCTCCTGGACGCCGGTGCGGACCCGGACATCAGCGATCCGGAGGGCCGTACTGCCCTCCAGAACGCGGAGCGGCGGGGGTTCGCGGAAATCGCGGCCCTGATCCGCTCCCGCAGCTAGAGTTTTTGTCCAGATACGGCGGCTTCCGGGCCGCGTAAGTCGCCATATCTGGACAAGACTCGAAGGGTTAGAGGGCTTCGAGGATGCTGACGTAGTTGGCGATGCCCACGCCGCCCATGTTCTGGACCGCGGCGCGGCGGGGGCTATTCAGTTGCATGTCGCCGGCGGTGCCGGTGAGCTGCATGGCGGCGAGGACGTGCTGGGAGACGCCGGTGGCGCCCACGGGGTGGCCCTTGGATTTGAGGCCGCCGGAGACGTTGACGGGCAGCTTCCCGTCCTTGAACACCCAGCCCTCTTCCAGGGCGCGGACGCCCTGGCCGGGGTCGGTGAGGCCCATGGCCTCGTACATGAGCAACTCGGCGATGGTGAAGCAGTCGTGGACCTCCGCGAAGTCAAGGTCTGCGATTCCGACGCCGGCCATTGCCAGGGCGCGCTGCCAGGATACCCGGGTGGCTTCGAAGGCCACGGGGTCACGGCGGGAGGCGGGGAAGAAGTCGTTCGCCTGGCCGAACCCGGCCAACCGCACGGGCGAAGCCGCACCGCCCGTAGGTGATGTGGACAGGACGACGGCGGCGGCGCCGTCGGATACGGGGGAGCAGTCCGTGCGGCGCAGGGGATCAGCCACCATGGGATTCCTGTCCGAGACAGTGCGGCAGAACTCCTCGCCCAGGTCCTTGCGGAGCTGGGCGTAGGGGTTGTCCACGCCATTGCGGTGGTTCTTGGCCGCGATGGTGCCCAGCACGTCGCCGAGCTTGCCTTGGGGGTCGTAGCGTTTGGCGTAGTGCTTGGCCACGTCGGCGAACAGCCCGGTGAAGCCTGTGGTGGAGGACTTGCCCGCCATGTCGTAGTCGGCGCCCAGCAGCCCGGCGCCCACCACGTCGGCTCCGGCATGGGTCATCTTCTCCGCACCGATCACCAGGACGGTCCTGGCGGTCCCGGCGAGCAGGGACTTGGTGCCCTGCTGGAACGCGGCGGAGCCGGAGGCGCAGGCGTTCTCCACCCGGGTGGCGGGAACGTTGGCGAGGTCGGGGGAGACCTGCAGTGCCAGCGACGACGGGAAGGCCAGGGGCACCATCCCCGAGTTGAACTGGCCCACGTAGACCTCGTCCACCTGTCCGGGATCGATCCCCGCGGTGTTGATGGCGTCGGTGGCCACCTGCACGATCAGGGACTCCAAGGTGTCGCCGGTGAGCTTGCCGAACTTGCTGTGCCCCCATCCGGTGACGAGGATGTCCTTGCCGAACTGTTCCTTGAGGCTCATGCGATGGCTCCTTCGCGCTCGAGGGCGATGTCGAATTCCGCGCCGGTCTTGTCGTGGATCTCGCTGAGCGTCACGTCCGGAGCGAGGCGGGTGAGCGTGAGCCGCCGCCCGCCGTCGTCCTTCTTCACCAGGTCGAAGACGGCAAGGTCTGTGATGATGCGGTCCACGCAGTCCAGCCCGGTAAGTGGCAGCGTGCATTCGCTGACGATCTTTGGGGTGCCGTCTTTGGCGTTGTGTTCGGTGAGGACCACGACCCGGGGTGTGCCGGCCACCAGGTCCATGGCACCGCCCATGCCCTTGACCATCTTGCCGGGGATGGTCCAGTTGGCCAGGTCGCCGGTGCCAGAGACCTGCATGGCGCCGAGGATGGCGACCTTGACGTGCCCGCCGCGGATCATGCCGAATGAGGTGGCGGAGTCGAAGATGCTGCCGCCGGGCAGGACGGTGACGGTCTGCTTGCCTGCGTTGATCAGGTCAGCGTCCTCTTCGCCCTCGTAGGGGAACGGGCCCATGCCCAGCAGGCCGTTTTCGCTCTGCAGGACCACGCGGATGCCGTCGGGCAGGTTGTTGGCCACCAGCGTGGGGATGCCGATGCCCAGGTTCACGTAGTCGCCGTCGTTCAGTTCCTCGGCCGCGATGGCGGCCATTTCATCCCTGGTCCAGGCCATGGGTTTCTCCTTTGAAAAAGTGGTGGGTGTTCAGACGGCCAGCGCTTCAGCGGCGGGCTCGGTGCGGGGCCGGACGGTGCGCTGTTCGATGTCCTTGGCCCGCGCGGTGGCCTGCACCAGGCGCTGGACGAACACGCCGGGGGTGACGATGTGGTTCGGGTCCAGGGCACCGGGCGGGAGGATGACCTCGGCCTCGGCAATGGTGAGCTTCCCGGCGGTGGCCACCACGGGGTTGAAGTTGCGTGCGGTGTAGCGGTAGATGAGGTTGCCGCCGGTGTCGGCGGTGTGGGCGTGGACCAGCGCGACGTCGGCCACGATGCCGCGCTCCTGGACGTACGTTTCGCCGTCGAACACCTCGTGCGGCTTGCCCTCGGCAACCAGGGTGCCGACGCCGGTCCTCGTGTAGAAGGCGGGGATACCGGCACCGCCGGCGCGCAGCCGCTCGGCCAGGGTGCCCTGCGGGGTGAACTCCACCTCGAGCTTTCCGGCGAGGTACTGCTCCGCGAACAGCTTGTTCTCGCCCACATAGGACGCGATGACTTTGCGGACCTGGCCCGCTTCAATCAGGATCCCCAGGCCCTTGCCGTCCACGCCCATGTTGTTCGAGACCACCGTCAGGTCCTTTACCCCGGAATCCCGCACGGCCTCAATCAGGTCGGAGGGAATACCGCTCAGGCCGAACCCGCCCACGGCCAGGGTCATCCCGTCCTCAAGCGTGCCCTGCAGGGCCGCAGCGGCCGCGGGGTGAAGTTTGCTCATGGTTTCTCCTCGTTGAGCGTCGGCGTGTCCACTTTATGGACCAATGGTTGTGCCTTCGAGGCTAAAGAGGCTGATTGGGGGTGTCAAGAGGCGGAATCTGGTCAAAAACGTGCGCATCTACACTGTGGACGGTAGGCTTCTGCGTGTCCATATTATGGACGAAAGGAGCAGGAATGGGTGCAGTTCAGGTGCAGGGAGCGCAGGTGGTCAGCAGGATCGCCGGATTGTTACGCCTGGTGTCGCGCAGTGCGGAGGGCATGCCGCTGGCCGGCCTGGTCCGCGAATCCGGGCTGACCCGGCCCACGGCCCATCGGCTGCTGACCTCCCTTGCGGGCGAGGGACTGCTGGACCAGGATCCAGCATCCGGCAACTGGGTGCTGGGGCCGGAAGTCCTTTTGATGGGGTCGGTCGCCTCTGCCCGGTTCCCGCTGGAGGACATTGCGCGCCCCAGCCTGCGCCGGCTCGCTGAGGCCACCGGGGAGAGTGCCTTCTTTTCCGTCCGCCGCGGCACGGAGACCGTCTGCCTGCTGCGGGAGGAGGGCAGCTTTCCGGTCCGGTCTTTCGTCCTCCATGAGGGCGTCCGGTTCCCCCTGGGTGTGGCCTCCGCCGGCACGGCCATCATGGCGTTCCTGCCTGAGGCCGAGCAGGAGGAGTTGCTGGCGGACTGGACAAAGCATGCGGGCACCTTCGCCGCAAACCACACGGAGCAGCTTGTCCGCGAGAACCTGGCCCATACCCGGTTGCAGGGCTACTCAGTGAACCCCGGCCTGGTGCTTGAAGGCAGCTGGGGGATGGGCGCGGCCGTGTTCGACCGGTCAGGCCGGCCCGCCTGGGCCCTGTCCCTGACGGGGATCGAGCCCCGGTTCCGGCCGGACCGCCAGGAAGAGCTGGGCGCGCTGCTGATGGCGGAGGCCCACCGGATTACCCAGCAATTGGGAGGCGACGGCGGCCGGCTGCTCCGCTGAGTCTCCCCGCCTTTGCCGCAAAATGACGACGGCGCGCCCGCCTCTTGGTGCGGCGCGCCGTCGTGCTTCCTCAAAGATGGGGAATATCAGCGGCGGTGGCTGGCTACAGTCCGGTGCGTGCCTCTTCGGGACCCTCGCCCTTCCACCAGGTGTCGAAGATACTGACGGGCACAGTGCGCTTGTGCCGGGTACGCAGGTACTTCTGTTCGATGCGTTCCGCGACGTCCCCGGGAACGTCCCGGCCCTCCAGGTAGTCGTCGATCTGGTCGTAGGTCAGGCCCAGCTCGTCTTCATCCGTGCGGCCCGGCTGGTCGTCCAGGAGGTCTGCGGTGGGTACCTTTTCCCAGATCCGTGCAGGGGCGCCAAGCTCTGCCAGCAGGGCGCGGTTTTGCCGCTTGTTCAAGCCGAACAACGGAAGGATGTCCGCGCCGCCGTCGCCATATTTGGTGAAGAATCCGGTGACGGACTCCGCGCCGTGGTCGGTGCCGATCACCAGGTAGTTGTGCTCGCCTGCCAGTGCGTACTGGGCGATCATGCGGGTCCGGGCCTTGGTGTTTCCCTTGTGGAAGTCGGAAATTTCGCTGCCCACGGTCTTTTCGAACTCGTCCTCGAAACCGTCAACGGCGGCGGAAATGTTGAAGGTCCATTCCGTCTTGGGCCTGATGAAATCAAGGGCGGCCTGGGCGTCCTCCTCGTCGTGCTGGACACCGTAGGGAAGGCGCACCGCCACGAAATTGGCCTCCACGCCCTCGGCCTCCAGCTCGTCCACAGCCAGTTGGGCGAGCTTTCCGGCCAGGGACGAATCCAGGCCGCCGGAAATGCCCAGGACAAATCCCCTGGTCTGTGTTGCCTTCAGGTAGTCCTTAAGGAACGTGACACGCTTGCGCACCTCCCCGGCGGGATCGATCCGGGGCTGTACGCCCATTTCCTTGATGATGGTGGCCTGGAGTTCGCGCATGTGCTCCAGCCTAGCCAGCGGCGTTGACAGTGCTCAAGCATGTCCACCGGCCTGTCCCGACTAAACTGGAACCCATGACTTCCCCCAGTGAGACTGCAGTGGATGCTGCAGCTGCCCGTGCCCGCCTGCTCGAACTGATCAAGGAACTTGCCGTGGTCCGCGGCAAGGTGATCCTCTCCAGCGGAGCGGAGGCTGACTACTACATCGACCTCCGCCGGATCACACTGCACCATGAGGCATCCAAGCTGGTGGGCCAGGTAATGCTTGCGCTTGCCGACGACGCCGGGATCGACTTCGAATGCGCCGGTGGCCTTACCATGGGGGCTGACCCGGTGGGGACGGCCGTGATGCATGCAGCCGCCGACGCCGGCCGAGCCGTTGACGCCTTCGTGGTCCGCAAGGCGCAGAAGTCCTACGGCATGGGCCGCCAGGTGGAAGGCCCGTCCGTGGAAGGCCGCAAAGTCCTGGTCCTGGAAGACACCTCCACCACCGGCGGCTCCGCCCTGACGGCCGTCGAGGGCGTCCGCAACGCCGGCGGCAATGTTGTTGCGGTGGCAGTGATCGTGGACCGCGATACCGGAGCCAAAGAAAAGATTGAAGCCGAAACCGGTGTTCCCTACCTGTTTGCGTTCAGCAAGGACGAGCTGGGACTTTCCTAGCCGCAGCCGTCGACCCCGCACGCCGGAGGGCGGCGGGGGTCAGCTGTAGCAGCGTTCCGTGGACTGGGGCTGCACCCTTTGTTGGATGACCGGATGAGGCTGGCCTATCATTTGCCATAACCCCTTAACTCCCCGTACGGAGAACTTGCCCCATGCTCCCCTCTGAACAGCCCTTGAACACCAACGAGCAGATCCAGAACCTCATCCTGGACAGTGCCGATTTCGAGGACTTCCTCAACGAGCTCGCGCGGTTCTCCGCGCACCAGGTGGCAGGCGATGGAGAAGACGCCCTCTGTGGTATTACCCTTCTGCGTGACCGCAAGGCGGCCACCATCGGCTGGAGCAGCGACTCGGCGCGGGAAGTGGACGAGATCCAGTATTCCCTGGCACAGGGCCCCTGCCTGACTGCGGCCGAGGAGGAGCGTGAGGTCCACGTGCCGGACCTCCTTCAGGAGAACCGCTGGGGTCCCGACTACGCGAATGCGGTGGCCTCGCATGGCCTCCGGTCCGTGCTGTCCCTGCCCTTCAACCTGCAGGGCGAAGCCAAAGCGGCGCTCAACCTGTACTCGGACGTTCCGCGCAAGTTCGATGAAAAGGCTGCCGCGAAAGCCCGCGGCTACACCCGGGAGATCTCCCAGGCCCTGCGGCTGGCGGTGCGGTTCTCGCTGCATACGGACAGTGCGGCAAACCTCCGTGCCACGCTGGAGTCCCGCACTATCATCGATATCGCCGTGGGAATCGTGATGGCCCAGAACCGGTGCAGCCAGCAGGCGGCAGTGCAGATCCTCACCGAGGCTTCCAGCAACAGCAACACGAAACTGCGGGATATTGCGCGGTCCCTGGTTGATTCAGTGGGTGGCAGCGGCACCCGGACGCATTACCAGGAGCCAAGCCAAAGGCAGTCCGACCGGACTGCCTGATGCCCGGCGATGTTACTGGCGGGTTGTGCCCGGCTCGGACTCGGGGTTACGCTTACCGAGGTTGAGCCGTCGGCCATAGACACCCTTTTTTGGAGTACCTATGGACCGCGCACTGAACGCCCTCGTTAATCTCGACGTCCCCGCCGATACCGTGCGGATCGATGTCCGGGGGAGCCTGAACCACGAGTCACGCCCCGACCTTGTGCACATCATCCGCCGCGTCCGGCGTATGGGCATCCGCTCGCACATCCGGGTTGACCTTTCCCGGGCTGCGCTGGTGGAGTCCGCGGCACTGGCGGGACTGCGGAGCGACCTCAACGCCATGGACATCACCGCGCTGGCAGGAATTGACGGTGCCGGCGTATCCCTCCAGGTCTCCACACCCACTGGCAGTTGGGCATCTCCTGCAGGTCCGGCGGGCCGGACTTTTCCTCTTCCCGACGACGACTCCCTCCTTCCTGACGTCAACCGGGACTTCCTGGGCGTCCCGGCTGCCCGGCTGGAGGAGCTGTTCTGCCGGTCGCTGCAGGAATACTCGGGTGAAGAGCTCCTTGCGGCCAGCGACACCCTGTTCGCCCTGCTGGACAACCCCAGGGCACTCGCAGGCTCGGACCTCCTGGGCCGCTACAACGACATTGGCCGGGAAATCCTCCGGCGCCGGCAGCATCCGGAAGCGCCGTCAACCGCGGCAGAGGGCCGGACAGCCATCTGACCCGGCGTCACTGAATGGTTACACCCCGCTGCTTGCGGCGGTGTCTTCGGTTGTGCCTACGGTAGAGGCGTGCCGTATGAGGGGGAGGTAAATCCGCAGGACCGGCGCGGGTCTTCCGCGGCCCGCCTGCTGGCGGAAGCGGCTGCCCTGAAACGCTTTTCCCGGCGCACGTTCCTCACTGGTGCCGGCGCCTCAGGATTGCTGGCGGCGGACATGCTCCTCACCCGGGAGGTCCAGTCGCAGCGCCGGACCAATAGGATCCTGCCCGTAACGGACAACTTCGCAGATGCGTACTATCCGGACGCCAGCTGGTTCCTCTTCCCCGGCTACAAAACCAGCTGGGAAGAAGCGCAGTGGATACTGAACTCCCTGCGCGGGTCCCTGAACAAGCGGGCCCGGCTGGCCGCCGTCGGATACTCCAACCAGGGGCTGGATATTGATCGGGTGGTGATCGCAGTGATCGAGTACGTCCGCGCCCAAAAGCTCACCAAGCTCTTCTTCTACGGGCACAGTTTCGGCGGCATGGTGGCAACCCAGGTGGCCGCACGGCTCCTGGAGCTCCACGGCGTGGAGGTGCAGTTCATCGTGCTGGACTCCAGCCCGTACAGCAAGCATGACGTCCTTGACCAGAGCTGGTTCGATGGCGTGGTGTTCCTCTACGAGCGCGGCTTCCGGTTCCCGTCCGCCCTCCGTGGCGGCTACGAACTGGGCGAACGCGTGATCCACAAGGACGAGCGCAGCTGGCGGCAGATCCTGGACCAGACGGTGGAACAGCTGTCACCGATCGCCCCGTCCAGCGTGCTGGTCCAGACGGAATCCGCCTACATCTACTACTTTGACGGGTCCCGGTTCGCAGGCCGGATCGGCAACGCCAAGATGGCCTACATCGGGAACCCGAGAGACCGCACCGTGCGTTACCAGACCGCAGCCGAGGCCTGGGCCGTGGCGTTCAAGGACAACATGGTCTCCACCGACCTGCAGACCACAGATGCAGCCCCCGCCCACGCCAGCCCCGGCTGGAACCCCAACGTGTACAACCCCATCCTGGAGGAACTGATGAACGGCTTCTTCCCGCTGCCCCGGGGCGGGTCCAGGGTGAGTGTGTTCTAGAGCTGGTTTTTCAGGTCCGCCACCGAGTTCAGGACCTGGTTGGGCCGGAACGGGTAGGCGCCGATGTCATCCCGTCCGGTGATCCCCGTGAGGACCAGGACGGTATGCAGGCCCGCCTCCATGCCCGCGATGATGTCCGTGTCCATCCGGTCCCCGATCATGGCGGTGGTCTCGGAGTGCGCATCGATCTGGTTCATGGCGGAACGGAACATCATCGGGTTTGGTTTGCCGACGATGTACGGTTCCCTGCCGGTGGCCTTGGTGATCAAAGCTGCGATTGCCCCCGTTGCGGGCATGGGGCCGTCCTTGGACGGGCCGGTGGCATCCGGGTTGGTTGCGATGAAGCGGGCACCGGCGAGGATCAGCCGGATGGCGGTGGTAATGGCCTCGAAGGAATAGGTGCGCGTCTCGCCGAGCACCACGAAGTCCGGGTTCTGGTCGGTGAGGATGAAGCCTGCCTCGTGGAGCGCCGTCGTAAGCCCTGCCTCGCCGATGGTGTAGGCCCTGTTGCCGGCTTCCGAACGCACCTGGTCCTTGAGGAACTGCGCGGTGGCCAGGGCCGAGGTCCAAATGTTCTCCTCGGGGACCTCCAGGCCGGAGGAACGCAGCCGGGCGGCAAGGTCGCGCGGGGTAAAAATGGAGTTGTTGGTCAGCACCAGGAAGCGCTTGGATGTGTCCACCCACCGCTGGATCAGTTCAGCTGCACCCGGGATTGGCTGGTTCTCGTGGACCAGGACGCCGTCCATGTCCGTCAGCCAGCACTCAATGTCCTGGCCGCTGCGGTAAACCGCCGGGTTGCCTACTACCTGGTCTGCTTCTGCCACGCTTGCCTCCGCCGGTTGATGTTTGGTCCAGTGGTCCAGTCTAGTGTTGAGGGGTGAACCAAACGCCCGGCACGCCTGACCCCGCCAACCCGCAGCCCGAGGAGGCCGGGGCACCCAAGGCGGAAGTCGGCGTCGGACCCTGGGAGGGCGACCTGCCGGAAGGCGACCACTGGGACCCGGACCTGCTGGCCGACGGCGACCGCCGCAACGTGCTGGACAAGTACCGCTACTGGAAGCACGAGGCGATCGTGGCGGAACTGGATTCCCGCCGGCACAACTTCCATGTGGCCATCGAGAACTGGCAGCACGACCTCAACATCGGCACGGTGGTGCGGACCGCCAACGCGTTCCTCGCCAAAGAGGTCCACATCATTGGACGACGCCGGTGGAACCGGCGCGGCGCCATGGTCACCGACCGCTACCAGCACGTCCGCCACCATCCCACCGTGGAGGACTTCGTGGCGTGGGCGCAGGACGAGGGCCTGGCGATCATCGGAATCGACATCTTCCCCGACTCCGTGCCCCTGGAAACCTACGAACTGCCCAGGGACTGTGTGCTGGTTTTCGGCCAGGAAGGTCCGGGCCTCACGCCCGAGGTCCACGCTGCGGCCGAGGCCACGTTGTCCATTGAACAGTTCGGCTCCACCAGGTCCATCAACGCCGCCTCCGCAGCAGCCATCGCCATGCACGCCTGGGTCCGCAGGCACGTCTTCAACCAGCATGTGTAGCGGGCAGCGGGGCACGTAATCCCAACTCGCTGGAGTGTTACCGAGGGCTGACCCGAATCGCCTGGGCTGTGGCGGATATCGCTAGGATGGTGCTAGCCGTAAAGCGGTCTACGGGTTACCAGCCCTCAGACGAAACTCAGCATAGGAGTCAGCATGCCCATTGCAACCCCAGAGATCTACTCCGAAATGATCGACCGCGCGAAGGCAGGCGGCTTCGCTTACCCGGCGGTGAACGTGACCTCCTCGCAGACCCTGAACGCCGCACTGCGCGGTTTCGCCGAGGCTGAGTCCGACGGCATCGTCCAGGTTTCCACCGGCGGTGCCGCCTACTGGTCCGGCGCCTCCACCAAGGACATGGTTGCCGGTTCCCTGGGCTTCGCGGCCTTTGCCCGCGAGGTGGCCAAGAACTACAACGTCAATATCGCGCTGCACACCGACCACTGCCCCAAAGACAAGCTGGACGGCTTCGTCCTGCCGCTGCTGGCCGCCTCCGAGGCTGAGGTCAAGGCCGGCCGCAACCCGCTGTTCAACTCCCACATGTGGGACGGCTCCGCCGAGACCCTGCAGGAGAACCTGCGCATCGCCCGCGAGCTGCTCGAGCGCACCGCCGCCGCCAAGATGATCCTCGAGGTTGAAATCGGCACAGTGGGCGGCGAAGAGGACGGCGTTGAGAACGAGATCAACGAAAAGCTCTACACCACGGTTGAGGACGCCCTGGCCACCGTCGAGGCGCTGGGTGCCGGCGAGTACGGCCGCTACATCACCGCGCTGACCTTCGGCAACGTCCACGGCGTGTACAAGCCCGGCGGCGTCAAGCTCCGCCCGGAGATCCTCAAGGACATCCAGGCCCAGGTGGGCGCGAAGATCGGCAAGGAAAACCCGTTCGACCTGGTGTTCCACGGCGGCTCCGGCTCCTCGGACCAGGAAATCGCGGACGCGGTCTCCTACGGCACCATCAAGATGAACATCGACACCGACACCCAGTACGCGTACACGCGTCCGGTGGCCGACCACATGTTCAAGAACTACGACGGTGTCCTGAAGGTGGACGGCGAAGTGGGCAACAAGAAGACCTACGACCCCCGCGTCTGGGGTGCCTCCGCCGAAGCCGGGCTCGCAGCCCGCGTGGTGGAAGCCACCAAGCAGCTCGGCTCGGCCGGAAAGACCTTCTAAATGTCGGACGAGTTCCGCAGGAACCTCATGGGTCCGGAGCCCACGCTCCTGCCCGCCGAGACCGAGGTGTACCAGGATCTCGCCCTGGGCCAGGAAGCTGTGGACCTGGTGGCGAAGAACCCCACGTCCTCGCTCCTGTGGGCCATCCTGGCCGAAGAGGCGTGGGCAGAAGGGCGCACCATCGACTCCTACGCCTACGCCCGGGTGGGCTACCACCGCGGGCTCGACGCGCTGCGCCGCAACGGCTGGCGCGGCGCCGGCCCCATCCCCTGGGAGCATGAGCCCAACCGCGGGTTCCTGCGCGCCCTGTACTCGCTGGGGCGGGCCTCGGCAGCCATCGGCGAGCCGGAGGAGCCAGAGCGCATCGAGAAGTTCCTCAAGGACTCCGATCCCGCGGCCAAGGCAGCTATCGAAGGCTAGCAAGAAAAGAACGGCGGCGGGCGGTCACCTTCTCCAGGAAGGTGACCGCCCGCCGTCGTACGTCCCGGGTGGGGTTAGCTGGATTTTTGCAGACCCGTCCGGGCCATGGCGTCGGCGTAGGCGACGCGCATGTCCTCCAGGTATTCCGCCTGGCGGGCCGGGGAACCGGCAAACGCGCGGCCGCTGAGGGAGCGCACCTTGTAGGTCTTGAGCCCCCGGCGCCACAGGAGGGGCACCTCGGTCTTCAGCAGCAGGTTTGCCAGGCGGTTGGCCTCGGTGCCATGGGCCACGATCACGGATGCGCGGGGGACCAGCGCCAGGAATTTGAGCAGCGGCTTGAGGCCGGACTGGATCTGGTCCGGAGTGAACTTCCCGTTGGCCTCGCCGGGGACGTGCCACGGGTGGACGTTCCACGGCATCACGAACTCCGGGCGGAGGCCCAGCTTCCACTGGATCCCGAGCATGCGGGTGGCGGCGTCCTGGTCGCCGGCGGTGATGAAACCTGACGGATCTGCTTCACCGATGTTCGAGAACAGGCTGATGATGCGGCATTCTTCGACGTCGTGCATGGGATCGACGTAGGGAACCGTGGTGCCGGGCCTGGTCTCCTGCAGGGAATCGCACAGTTCGTTGACGGCGGCGACGTTGGGCTCGTAGCGGCGGCTCAGGAGTTGGTCATGGAATGATTCGGGGGCCAGTGCTGTCATGTACTGCTGGGTCTCCTGCGGGGATTGGCGGTGCGTCCGCCGGCGGAGTCGGGCGCGAGGAGGCGCGGCGCATCAGCGGCGGTAATTGGGGGTGGGCCGGTTCCTGGCCGGCCTTGTCCAGTCTACCAAGCCCCGCGAAGCGAAACGCCGGTGGTCCCGCTTTGCGGCAAAAGGAAGCAATCCCGACAAACCTCGACAAGCAGCTGTCGAGGTTTGTCGAATTGATTGACAGAAACCGTTTACCTTGGTTGGCTGTTGTCACAGTCGCAATGGGGGGCATGGCGGCTGGACGCACCTAATGCACTCGAAAGAGGTAACGCGCTGTGAAAAAATCCTTGAGGGTCCTTGCTGTGTCCGGAGCGCTGGCACTCGCCGTCGTCGCGGGACCGGCCCCGCTGGCTCAGGCCGTGGGCGAAGGCCCCAACTATGACGGCAACGGACAGATCACCACCTCCAAGCTGGCCACCTATGACCAGATGGTTTCCTTCCTGAAGGACCAGGACGCCAAGCAGCAGGCGATGGAGCTGGAAGTCATCGGGCAGACCGTCAAGGGGCGGGACATCCACCTGGTCAAGTACATCTCGGACCCGGCCAAGCCCACCATCCTCTACCTCACGCAGCAGCACGGCAACGAACAGCTCACCACCGAGGGCGCGCTGGAATTCGTCAAGCACCTGGGGACGGGCAAGTCAGGGGACCTCCTGGCCGGCGTCAACATCCTGATCGTTCCCATGCTGAACGCCGACGGAGCCATGGGGGACGTGAACTTCCCGCTTGACGACTATGTTGCCAAGGGTGACCGCAACCTGACCCGCTACAACGCCGAGGGCGTGGACCTGAACCGCGACCATGTGGCCAAGGTCCAGCCCGAAACGCAGGCGCTGCACAACAATGTAATGCGCAAGTACGACATCGATTACATGATCGACCTGCACCACCAGGGCACCCGGAGCGAGCGTGACGGCGAACTGGTTTCCGGCTCCATCCTGTACCCCACCACCCCCCACGCGGACCCCGCCGTCGTCGAAAGGTCCAAGCAACTGGGTGCCGTGGTGTTCGACAACGTTGACTCCACGGGCTGGGGCCACCTGGGCAAGTACCAGGGCGGCAGCGCCGAAATCATCAGCCGCAACGGCATCGCCGTGGAGTACGGGATTGCCACCCTGCTGTTCGAGATGCGCGGCATGTCCGACCACTACGCGGACGGCGTTGCGCTGGGCCTTCGCAGCAACGGCTACCTGATCAAGCAGACGGTCACCACCCTGACATCCACCGCGGCGGCCATCGCGGACGGTTCAATCGCCGACGCCGACACCTCCTTCTGGGACAGCCTCGCCGAGCAGACCTCTCGGCCGGGCGGGGAAGCCGACGACGAGTAAGGCATAAGCCCGCCCGCCATTGCCCTCCTTTACCTTCCGTAAAGGAGGGCGGTGGCCAAACGAGGGGACAAGGAGTGCCATCCGCTAAACTTGGGTGGTAAGGGCCCCGGGGCCATCGCGCCGCAGTTCCGTCCGCGGGACAATGCACGCCGGTCCACTCGGGGCATTCTCATGAACGGCGCTGCCCCAGGACTGCCACGATGTGGCGGGCTACTGGAGAGCCCGAACGAATGGGGGAGGATCCCATGCCAGCAATTGTGATCGTAGGAGCCCAGTGGGGCGACGAAGGTAAAGGCAAAGCCACCGACCTGCTGGGCGGCCGCGTCGATTACGTCGTCAAGCCGAACGGCGGCAACAACGCCGGGCACACCGTCGTCGTAGGCGGTGAAAAGTACGAACTCAAGCTGCTCCCGGCAGGCATTCTCAGCCCCAACGCGGTTCCCATCATCGGCAACGGCTGCGTAGTGAACCTCGAAGCACTGTTCCAGGAAATTGACGGCCTGCAGGCGCGCGGCGCCGATACCTCCAAGCTCCGCGTCTCCGCCAACGCCCACCTCGTCGCCCCGTACCACCAGGTCCTGGACAAGGTGACCGAACGTTTCCTCGGCAAGCGCGCCATCGGCACCACCGGCCGCGGCATCGGCCCCGCCTACATGGACAAGGTGGCCCGCCTGGGCATCCGCGTGCAGGACGTCTTCGACGAATCCATCCTCCGCCAGAAAGTGGAAGGCTCACTGCGGCAGAAGAACGAACTCCTGGTCAAGGTCTACAACCGCCGCGGCGTGGTGGTGGACGAGATCGTGGAGTACTTCCTGTCCTTCGCCGAGCGGCTGCGCCCGTTGGTCATCGACAGCACCCTGGTCCTGAACACCGCCCTTGACGAAGGAAAGGTGGTCCTGATGGAAGGCGGCCAGGCCACGTTCCTGGACGTCGACCACGGCACCTACCCCTTCGTCACTTCCTCCAACCCGACCGCAGGCGGCGCCTCGGTGGGCTCGGGCATCGGCCCCACCCGCATCTCCCGGTCCATCGGCATTATCAAGGCCTACACCACGCGCGTCGGCGCCGGCCCGTTCCCCACGGAGCTCTTCGACGACATGGGCCTGTACCTGCAGAAGACCGGCGGTGAGTTCGGCGTCAACACCGGCCGCCCCCGCCGCTGCGGCTGGTACGACGCCGTCCTGGCCCGCCATGCCTCCCGGGTCAACGGTTTCACGGACTACTTCGTCACCAAGCTGGACGTCCTCACCGGCATCGAGCAGATCCCCGTGTGCGTGGCCTACGACGTCGACGGCGTGCGCCATGACGAGATGCCGATGACGCAGACCGAGTTCCACCACGCCAAGCCGATCTTCGAGTACTTCGACGGTTGGACCGAGGACATCACCGGTGCCCGCACCATGGCTGACCTGCCGGACAACGCGCGCAACTACGTCCTCGCCCTGGAGAAGCTTTCCGGCACGCGTTTCTCCGCCATCGGCGTGGGACCTGACCGGGACCAGACCATCGTGGTGAACGACCTCATCAACGACTGATCCCCCAGCACAGCCAGTCCTGAGGCGGCGGCGGACCACCATTCCTGGGTCCGCCGCCGCGGCATTTAAGCCGCATTTGAGGTGGCAGGCAATTTACACAGGGTTAACCGTCCCGGTCTTGTAGGGCAGCGGGCGCGGGCCGCAAACTTTTCTAATACTTGGTGTACCGATCACCTGCAGTTCCACATAATCCGCGGGAAGATCGCAGCGATGCGTGCGTGCCGGCCGGCACGAGGGCATCGCCAGCATGATTCCCCTCTGGAAGGATGTCGCTATGGCCGGGAACTTCGAAGTGTTTGTCGACGCGGACTCGCTGTACAGGTTCCGGCTACTGGGGCCCGACGGAACGGTAATGGCCGTCTCCCAGGCGTTTAAGGACAAGCACGCCGTCAAGGCAGGTATCGATGCCGTCCGTGAATGTGCCGGCACCGGATTGGTGACCGATCTTTGCCCGGCCGGGACAGTTTCCCCACCGGCGCCTCGTCCTGTCCACGAGGCTGCGCCGGCTGCTTCGCAAAGCGACTGCGGGCCACGTGCCGCCGCGAGAGTGCACATTTCCAGCCTTGCCAAGGGTCCGCGCCGGCTGTCGGCGGCCCCGCATTGGACCCGCGCCCTGACACCATAAAACACTTCCAAAAGTTTTTTAAGGTTTTTCTGGATCCGCGTAACCCTCCCGCCCGCCCCGGCGATTACCTTTATGTAGCGCCGGCCTGGAACTTGTCCCCCATCACGTTCCAGGCCGGCTCTTCCCTTTTCATCCGGCGGCAGGGGCAGCTGCTACTACCGGAACCGGTGCCGCCGTGGCGGTCCCGGTGAAGCGGTTACTGAGGGGTAAAGTTGGCCGGGGACAGGGCATTCCGTCTTGCTTGGTCTGTACTCTAACCAGCGTCCCCCTCTTTGACTGAAAGCACTACGTCCGTGACTGATGCACTGACAGACGAGGCGCTCCGGGACCAGTCCCGGCAGCCCGCCGTTTACAGCCTCGTGTACCGGACATACGCGTCACAGGTCCTGGGCTACCTTACGGCCCGTGGAGTCGAAGATCCGGAGGCGGCAATGCAGGAAGTGTTCCTCTCCGTCCTGCCCCGGGTGGGCTCCGTGCATGGCGGTGCGGCAGGGCTTCGCACTTTCATCTTCTCGGTGGCCCACGCCCGAATGGTGGACGATCACCGCCGCCAGAGCCGCACTCCTGCGCACCTTACGTTTGAGCCGGACCTCGACCACCGGGAGCATGCGTCGGCCGAATCCGAAGCACTGGAACGCATTTCGCCGCAGGAAGTCCTCCGGCTGCTTGATGGCCTCCCCGATGACCAGCGGGAGGCCCTCTCGCTGCGCCTTGTTGCCGGGCTCACGGTGGAGCAGGCAGCGGAAGCAATGGACAAGAGCGCCGGCGCCGTCAAGCAGCTGCAGCGGCGGGCGCTCCTCAAATTGCGGGACCTCTCGGCAGTGAAGGAGTACCTCAAGCCATGACCCCCCACGTTTCCGGCCTGCCCGCGCTGGTCGATGACATGCTCGTCGAGGCCGGACATGCCGAAGATGCGGAACTCCGCGCCGCCCTTCTCACCCTGGGAACCCTGGCATCCCTTCCTGCGCCCGCGCCGTCGGGGGAACTTGCCAAGCTTTTGGCCGGCGACATCACCTCCGGTGCGCCGGACGATGAACTCGCCCGCCGCCGTCGCCGTCGCATCCAACGGCCCACCGTGCTGGGGCTTGCCCTCGCAGCGGGCATGGCAACAGGGATAGGCGGAGTCGCTGCCAGTTCCCCGGTGGCTATGCATGCCGGCAGCTCCTCGGTGCAGGAGCTGCTCGACGATTGGCGGCCGTCCTGGAGCATTGCGGTCCAGGCTGCCTCCGGATTCCCGCAGCCGGACACCCCAGGTGTGGATTCCGCCTCGGCGGCAGTTGACCCCGGGACTGACGGACCCGCTGTCCCTGCCACTGTTTCAGGCGGGCAGCCTGCCGGGCAGCGACCTGCTCCCCGCCAGGTACCGGGGACACCCGGCCCGGAGCAGCAAGCGCCGCAGGCAAAGGGCGACGTTTCCAACGGCGGCCGGCAGGACAACCCGCAGGCGCCAGACCAGGACCGTGGCCCCTCAGGAAGCCCGGCCACCGACCTCCCCGGCGCCGGACAGTCCCGCGGAGACAGCTTCCCCGGCGAGGAAAAGCTGGCAGGGGAAGGCAGCCTCGCCGGGGATGCGGTGAAGCCGCGGGCGGAAGCAGCAGAGCCGGTGAACGGCGCCCCTGCAACCGCAGGCAAGCAAGCACCTGGCGACAACTGGCGGCAGAAATTCAATCGGTGACAGTCACGGGAATACTGACCGGCAGCCCCGGCGACCAATGGACACGCAGGTAGGCTAAGCCCATGGGCCAAACTAACGATCCAGCTGTCATCGAACGGCTGATGCGGACGAAGGGCCGTTGGGCCATCGTGGGCCTCACCACCAACGAATGGCGCGCCGCCTACGACACATCACTGTTCATCCGCGACCGGCTGGGGATGGACATTATCCCGGTCAACCTGCCCGGCGACCCGGTGCACGGCGAAGAGGGGTACCGCAGGCTCAGGGACATTCCCCCTGAAAAGCACCCCATCGACGTCGTGGACTGCTTTGTGAACTCCCAGCGGGTGGGGGCGGTGGTAGACGAGGCGATTGCCGTGGGGGCGAAGGCAGTTTGGCTTCAGCTTGGCGTGATCGACGAGGACGCGGCGGCGCGGGCCAAGGCAGCGGGCCTGGATGTGGTGATGGACGTCTGTCCCGCGCAGGTGGCCTGGCAGTTCAACCTTTGACCCCTGCCGGCGGTTGAAGTGCAGCCTAGCGCTTCATCAGCTCCGGATAGTGCCGTTCGGTGACATCCGGGTGGGCGCGCATCCGGCCCTTGAGCATATTCATCCCGAAGGATGACAGCAGGGGGTTCGCCGGATCATCGGTGATGCCGCGCGCAGCCGCCCTGAGCTCCGGCGGCAGTGGGACTGGGCCGATGACGGCGTCGAGCCGGGGCGACCAGAAGAACGGCACCGAGTAGCGGTCCACCCCGGGCGGAGGCGCCTGGACCCGGTGGATGGTGGCAGCAAGGTACCCCTCCGTGGCCACTTCCAGCATTTCGCCCAAATTGACCACCAGCGCGCCGGGGATGGGTTTCACCGGTATCCATCCCGTGGTGCCGGGCGGCTGTACTTCCAGCCCACCCACCTCGTCCTGCAGCAAGAGGGTGACGAAGCCGTAGTCTGCGTGCGAACCTACCCCCTGGTCGCCGGCCTCCTCCACAACGCCGCCAACGTAGTGGACCAGCTTGCCCATCCAGGCCGGGGAATCACGGAACGGCTCGTCAAAGTAGTCCTCGGGCAACTGGAGTGAGACAGCAATGGCACGCAGGAGCTCCATGCCTACCGAGGACATCAGCTCGGCCCATGCCATCGCAGCCGGCTTGAGCTCCGGAAAGGACTCGTCCGGCCACAGGTTGGGGCCCTGGAGCAGCCAATATGGCTCGTCCGGCGGATAGTCGCTGACCGGCTCGCGCTCGGGGGAGTAGTCGATCTGCTCGCGCGCGTCCGCCTTTCCCTGGGTCACCTCAGTGCCCATGCGCGTGTACCCGCGGAAATGGGGCGACAGCCGGTTGTCCAGCTTCAGTCGTTCCTCAAGGGGAAGATTAAAGAAGCGCCTGATGACGTCCAGGAGGTGGTCCGCCTGCCCGGGCGCCCCGCCGTACCCCGTGACCTGGAAGAAACCGACGTTGTGGGTGGCGTGCCGCAGCTGCTCGATGAATTCCGGACTGAAAGACCCGTAGGGCTGCCGTGCGGTGCTTAGGTCCAGAACAGGAATGCTGCCCTGATCGTCTGACATCCTCGCAGACTAGCACCGCTGCGGCCTGCTTTATAGGCTGGCTTCATGGACCCCGACGCGCTACGGATAATCTGCCTGTCCTTCCCGGGCGCCTACGAGGATTACCCGTTCGGGCCGGAAACAGCAGTATTTAAGGTCATTGCCCGCAGCGGCGGCGGAACTGCCTCCGGGGGCAAGCTCTTCGCCTTGTCCTCGATGGACCTCCGGGACTTCTACGTGAACCTCAAATGCGAGCCGTCACTGGCCGTCCAACTGCGTGCTGCCCACCCGGAGATCACGGGTGCCTGGCATATGAACAAGACCCACTGGAACGGCGTACGCCTGGACGGGGCACTGCCGGATGACATGGTCCGTGACATGGTGGAAGACTCCTACGACCTGGTGGTGGCGGGCCTCAACCGGAAGCAGCAGGAACAGCTGGGGTGGGCGCGCCTGTCCGGTGCCGACGGGGCAAAGCAGTGACCGGGAAGCCCTTGGTGAAGGGCGCCCTGAACTACCCCGGTGTGGGGAGCACTGAACGTGGTACAGCTCCAGCAGGATTCACGGGCGTCCTGGAAGAAGCCCGCCTGGGCGCCGGCATGGATGTCTACCGGCGCGTCGCGCAAGGCATCCTGGCCTGGGAGCTGCACAGGCGGGCGGGGCTGCGGGTCCGGGCCGACTCACCCGCAGTGCTGCCCGGGGCCCGGGTGGTGAGCGGGTTCGGTGCGGGGCCATTTCGCCTCAACGCACCATGCGAGGTGGTCTGGGTCCATGAGCCTTCCCCGGACGGCATGCCGCAGTCGGCCGGTTTCGGCTACGGGACCCTGCCGGGGCACCCTGCCCGCGGCGAGGAGTCCTTCGAGGTGGAAATCAACAGGGCCGGTGAGGTGTTCCTTCGGATCCGGGCCTTCAGCAAGCCCGGCAACTGGTTCTACGCCGCGGGCGGACTGGTGACCAGGGCCGCGCAGCGCTATGTGACTTCCCGGTACATTGAAGGGGCACGAACACTCGCCGCGGAAGGAACTTCCCAGTGATCTTTATCGTCGTCAAGTTCAAAGTGAAGCCCGAATGGTCGGAGCGCTGGCTGGGCCTGGTGGAAGGCTTCACGAATGCCACCAGGGAGGAACCCGGAAACCTCTGGTTCGACTGGTCCCGCAGCGTGGACGATCCAAACGAGTTCGTCCTGGTGGAAGCCTTCAAGGACGATGCCGCGGGTGACCACGTCAACAGCGTCCATTTCAAGCAGGCCATGGCTGACATGCCGCAGGCGCTCGCCGAAACCCCCAGGATCATCAGCCGCCAGCTCGACGGCGACGGCTGGGACCGGATGGGTGAGCTCACCATCGAGTAGGAAGGCCCGGACCTGTGTGGATCGGCTGGATCGAATTCGACATCCTCCTGGGCGACGTCCACAGCCTGAAGGGGAAACGGTCCGTCGTCAGGCCCCTGCTCGCCGAACTCAAGCGCCGCTTCGATGTCTCGGTGGCAGAAGTGGGCGACCATGGCCAGTACCGGCGCTCAAAGGTTGGCGTTGGCCTTGTGGCCGCGGACCGGGCGCACCTCGTTGAGGTGCTCGACGCCGTCGACCGCTTCGTTGCCGGGCGCCCTGAAATCGAACTGCTTAGCGCCCGGCAGCGGGAGATCCACAGCGAGGACTGACGCGGCTACCAGGCCGCGTTCCAGGTGATTTCGGCCAACCTGGCCTGCCCCTGGAGACTGGGGTGGAAGTAATCCAGCGTGCTCACGTCGGCAGGGCTGGGTACGTGGGCGGAAACAGCCCCGCCGTCGGTGCGGCAGCCCTCGTACCGGGCACAGGTTTCGGCCAGCACGGAGTTGAAGGCCTGATGGCGCTGGAGGACCTGCTGCCGCTGCTCTTCGGTCGCTGAGGCACCGAACATGGCCGGGCAGATCCGGCCGGCGGACCAGGCCGACTGGGCGGCCGGCTCGGCACGCAGGACAATCCACAGCTGGTGGATATCCGGGATACTGCTGACCAGCACCCTGGGCTGAGGTGACATTTGATCCAGGATCATCAACGCCTGGGCCACATGCGAGCGGAACTCGTCCACCGGTGTCATGCTTTCCACGGAAGCCGTACACAGATCGTTGGCCCCTGCCAGAACGGTGACGTATGCGGCATGGCTTTCGGCTGCCTGGGCGGCCTGCCGGGGCAAATCTGCAACCTTCGCCCCGCTGACGGAGTGGTTGAAGTTGTTCCCCCTGATGGCCGGCTCCAGACGGAGCAGCCGTTCGTAATGGCTGGCCACGCCGTCGCCGGGGACGTCACCGGTGGACCAGGACTGTCCCGGGTGGTCACCGGCGCTGCAGCAGGCGCTGTTGGCCTGGGATATGGAATCGCCCAGGGCGGCAATGCTGCGGGGGAAGGCTGTCCCGGTGGCAGGAGGCGGAGTCGGTGCGGCCGCGATCACGATAAGGACCGGCAACAGCAGCACGGCCAGGAACCTTGTCAGCTTGCCCATAGGACGATTAAAGCGGAAATCCGCGTCCCCTCCGGAGGGAACGCGGATTTCCGCTTTACGGGGGGAATCAGCCGAAGTACTTCGGCAGGGTCCCTTCATGGGCTTCGCGGAGGGCGTCCAGGGACAGGCTCTCCACGCCG
The DNA here is from genome assembly GCF_059089885.1 of Arthrobacter sp. Y3221159. Lineage (NCBI taxonomy): Bacteria > Bacillati > Actinomycetota > Actinomycetes > Micrococcales > Micrococcaceae > Arthrobacter > Arthrobacter sp. Y3221159. Next base: position 167,469 of record NZ_JBNHFC010000003.1, on the reverse strand, counting down.
TTGATCTCAAGGGCGCCGCTGGCCGCATCCACCACACCGATGCGGGTGTGGGCAAAGCCACGGGCCTTGCACATGTCGGTGAAGCGGACTTCCTCCGAGCGGGGAACGCCAACAACTGCGCGGCCCTGGGACTCGGAGAACAGCGCCGTGAACAGGTCCACGCCGTCGCGGTCCAGGACGTCCTGCAGCGCGATCCTGGCACCCACGCCGTAACGGAGCGAGGACTCCACCAAGGCTGCGGCGAGGCCGCCCTCGGAGAGGTCGTGCGCCGAGTCGATCATGCCGTCGCGCGAGGCGTTGATCAGGATCTCGCCCAGGGCGCGCTCGGCGTCGAGGTCCACCTTCGGCGGCTGCCCGCCCAGGTGGCCGCGCATGTTGGCCCATTCGGAACCGTCCAGTTCGGCAGCGGTGGTGCCCAGCAGGTAGATGGCCTGGCCATCCTCCCGCCAGCCCGATGGCGTGCGGCGGGCGACGTCGTCGAGCTTGCCCAGCACTGCCACCACGGGGGAGGGGTGGATGGGCGTGGTGCCCGTCTGGTTGTACAGCGAGACGTTGCCGCCGGTGACCGGGATGCCCAGCACCATGCAGGCGTCAGACAGGCCGCGGATCGCCTCGGCCAGCTGCCACATGACGTCCGGGTCCTCGGGGGAGCCGAAGTTCAGGCAGTCGCTGACAGCCATCGGCACCGCGCCGGAGGTGGCAACGTTGCGGTAGGCCTCGGCCAGCGCCAGCTGCGCACCGTGGTAGGGGTCCAGGTAGGTGTAGCGGCCGTTGGCGTCGGTGGCCAGGGCAACGCCCAGGCCCGTTTCCTCGTCCACGCGGACCACGCCGGCGTCATCCGGGAATGCCATGGCGGTGTTGCCACCCACATACCGGTCGTACTGGTCCGTGATCCACGACTTGGAGCACATGTTCGGCGACGCCACGAGTTCGGTGACGGCCTTGGCCAATTCCGCCGGGGCTGCGGGCCGGCCGGCGTCCTGCACGGATCCGGTAAAGGTGTCGGCCTGCAGGGCGTCCTGCCACTCGGGGCGGGCAAACGGACGGTCGTAGACCGGACCGTCGTGCGCCACGGTGCGGGGATCGACGTCGACGATCACCTCGCCTTCCCAGGTGATGATGAGGCGGCCGGTGTCGGTCACTTCGCCGAGCCAGGAGTACTCCACCGCCCACTTGTCCATGACGGCCTCGAACGCTTCCACGTTCTCCGGGGTCACCACGGCCATCATGCGTTCCTGCGACTCGGACATCAGGATCTCGCCCGGGGTCAGGGTGGGGTCGCGCAGCAGGACGGAGGTCAGCTCAACCTGCATGCCGCCGTCGCCGTTGGAGGCAAGCTCCGACGTTGCGCAGGAAATGCCTGCGGCGCCCAGGTCCTGGATGCCCTCCACGAGGGAGCCCTTGAACAGTTCAAGGCAGCACTCGATCAGGACCTTCTCGGCGAAGGGGTCGCCCACCTGGACGGCGGGTCGCTTGGACGGCTTGGTGTCGTCGAAGGACTCGGAGGCCAGCACGGAGGCGCCGCCGATGCCGTCACCGCCGGTGCGTGCACCGAACAGGACCACCTTGTTGCCCTTGCCCGACGCGTTGGCCAGGCGGATGTCCTCGTGGCGCATGACGCCAACGGCGAGGGCGTTGACCAGCGGGTTGCCCTGGTAGACGGAGTCGAAGACCATCTCGCCGCCGATGTTCGGCAGGCCCAGCGAGTTGCCGTAGCCGCCGATGCCGGCAACGGCCCCGTGCATCACGCGTGCCGTGTCCGGGTGGTCGATGGCGCCGAAGCGCAGCGGGTCCATGACGGCCACCGGGCGGGCACCCATGGAGATGATGTCGCGGACAATGCCGCCGATGCCGGTCGCGGCACCCTGGTAGGGCTCAACGAACGACGGCGAGTTGTGCGATTCGATCTTGAAGGTCACGGCCCAGCCGTCCCCCAGGTTGGTGACTCCGGCGTTCTCGCCGATGCCCACCAGCATGTCCTTCTTCATCTCCTCGGTGACCTTCTGGCCGAACTGGCGCAGGTGGTTCTTGGAGGACTTGTAGGAGCAGTGTTCGCTCCACATCACGGAGTACATGGCCAGTTCCGCGCCGGTGGGGCGGCGGCCCAGGACTTTGATGATCTCGTCGAATTCGTTCTGCTTGAGGCCAAGCTCGGCCCAGGGCAGTTCGGTGTCCGGGGTCTTGGCGGCGTTCTCGACCGTGTCGATGTTGAACTTCTTGGTGGTGTCGATGCTCACTTGTCGCCTCCCACAATCTTGGTCAATACGGAGGTGAAGAAGCCCAGGCCGTCGGTGTCGGACCCGCCGATGCCGTCCAGCGATTCCGGCCCAAAGCCGGGTTCGGTGGCGTGCTCCGGGTGCGGCATGAGGCCCACCACGTTGCCGGCGGCGTTTGAGATACCCGCGATGTCGCGGCGGGACCCGTTCGGGTTGAAGCCGACATAGCGGAACACCACGCGGCCCTCGGCCTCCAGTGCGTCGAGGGTTTTCTCGTCCGCGATGTACTGGCCGTCCTGGTTCTTCAGCGGGATGGTGATTTCCTGGCCCGCCTGGTAGTCCAGGGTCCAGGCCGTCGCGTTGTTTTCCACGCGCAGCACCTGGTCCCGGCACAGGAACTTCAGGTGGTCGTTCTTGATCATCGAACCGGGCAGCAGGTGCGACTCGGTAAGGATCTGGAAGCCGTTGCAGATGCCAAGGACGGGAAGCTTGGCGTCGCTGTTGGCGGCGTCGATGATCCTGGACATGAGCGGGGCGAAGCGGGCGATGGCGCCGGCACGCAGGTAGTCGCCGTAGGAGAAACCGCCGGGGATGACGACGGCGTCCACGTCACCTAGTTCGGTATCGCCGTGCCACAGTTCGACGGCGGTGCCGCCGGCGAGGCGCACGGCGCGGGCGGCGTCACGGTCATCCAGTGTTCCGGGGAAGGTGACAACGCCGATCTTCGCGCCCGCAAGCCGCGGGTTGGCGGCGACGGCCACAGCCTCGCCGATCAGGGGGAGTTCAGTCATCTCAGGCCTCGACGACCTCGACGTTGACGACGTCCTCGATCACGGGGTTGGAGAGGAGGGTCTCGGCGGCGTCGCGTGCCTGGGCCAGGATGGCCTCGGTCACCTCTCCGTCGACCGTCAGTTCAAATCGCTTGCCCTGGCGGACAGAGCTGAAGCTGGTGAAGCCCAGCCGGGGGAGAGCGCCAACGATCGCCTTCCCCTGGGGGTCCAGAATCTCGGGCTTGGGCATGACGTCAACAACGATCCGGGGCATCCGGTAACTCCTGTGCGTGAGCTTGGGTAATGGCGCAGCGGAGTGGTGCCGTCTCACGCCGTGCCGGGGTGTTGAGGGGCATGGTGGTCTTGCCTTGGACAACGTTGAGGACGGGCGCTCCGCGAGCTTGCCCTATCATTCTACCGGCCGGAACGGGCCTGCCTGTATTCGGCGGTTTCCGGGCCGGGGACCGTACCGGCGTCGGCCATCGCCAGGCTGTCCGCGGCGGTTCTGGAGTTGCTGGACCGGCTTCACTAGGATTGCTGGATGGCAGAGAATTCGAAGTCCGTCCTGTTGCCCGTAGTCGCCGCGGCGGTGTTCGCCGGACTGGGCAGGATGGTCCTGCAAAAACTGAAAGCGGACCGCCTGGCCAGGCAAAACCGTGTGGCGGGGCCCGTTGACGAGAAGACCCGGCAGTGGATCAGTGAGGTGGTCCGGACTCCCCGGCAGTAGCCGCCCCTCCCTGCCGCAGTGTATTGGGCGTCCTTCGGGATGCCCTTTTTTATGCCCGGCGCCCGCAGAAATAAGGCCTGTGACAACAATAGAATCTCCCACTGTGGCCTATGTCATATTCGTCTCTCACTCTGTACTGTTTGAACCGGCTGGTCTCATCCAATTACAAGATCTGTAAACCGATGTGCCATGCCAGTCGTTTCTGGCCCGCAACCATGGCTGGGCCGGTACATCGTGAAAGGGTTGCACGTGAGATCAACTGGAAGAAGCCCCCTGCGGGGCAGGGGGTTCCGGAAGGCGGCGCTAATGGCCGCCGGGTTGTCGCTCCTCCTGGGGTCCTTGGCCATACCTCCCGCCACCGCGGCACCGGCCCGCCCGGGTAACGGGGCTGCCACCAGCCCGGGGACCACGCAGTTCAGGGACGGCCGCTACATCGTGGTTCTGGCGGGTGCGGCAGCAGCAGCCTATGAGGGGGAAACTGCGGGCCTGGGGGCCACCAGGCCCCAGGCGGGCAGGAAGCTCGATGCCGGAAGTCCCAACTACAAGGCCTATGACGCACATCTGCGCAAGGTCCAGCGCGATGTTGCCGCCGGCAGGGCGTAACCCCGGGGAAGCAGTACACCGCTGCGCTTAACGGTTTCACGGCTGAACTCACAGCTGCCCAGGCCATGGAGCTGTCCAAGGACCAGCGGGTCCTGGCGGTCGCACCCGACGTGGAGAACACTCCTGACTACACAACTACGGACTTCCTGAGGTTGACCGGTCCGGAGGGGGTATGGGCCAAGCAGTTCGGCGGCGAAGCGAATGCGGGCAAGGGCGTTGTTGTCGGTGTCATCGACTCCGGCTACGCGCCGGACAACCCCTTCCTCCAGGGTGATCCCGTCCGGCCGCTGACCAGCCCTGCGCAGGTGGGCGTTCCCTACCGCACTGCCGATGGCAAGATCGCCATGCTCAAGGCCGACGGCACCACCTTCGAGGGTGAATGCCAGGAGGGTCAGGGGGCCGGGGCGTCCTTCGACGGCTCCCAGTGCAACTCGAAGGTGATAGGTGCCAGGTACTTCGCTGATACCTTCCTGCAGTATGTGGCCCCCGAAAACAGGGCGCCGGAGGAGCTCATCTCCCCGGTCGATGTCGGAAGCCACGGCACCCACACGGCCACCACGGCTGCCGGCAATGACAACGTGGACCAGGTGATCGACGGCTCAGGCTTCGGCAAGAGTTCCGGTGTTGCTCCCGCGGCCAAGGTGTCCGTTTACAAGGTTTGTTGGGAAGACGCCAATCCCGATACCGGAGGCTGTTACTCCTCAGCGTCGGTGGAAGCCGTTGAAGCTGCGGTCAAGGACGGCGTGGACGTCCTGAACTACTCGATTTCCGGCAATAACAACAACACGACGGACCCCGTGGCCCTGGCGTTCCTGAACGCAGCGGCTGCCGGCGTCTTCGTCTCGGCTTCGGGCGGCAACTCCGGTCCCGCTGTCTCAACGGTCAACCACGCCTCACCCTGGCTCACCACCGTTGCCGCCTCGACCTTCCCCAGCGACTTGCTGGGCACCGTCAGGGTCTCCGATGGCTCGCTCTACCGTGGTGCGTCCATCATGAAAACAGAAGTGGCGGACAAGCCAGTGATCGTCGCGGCCGCAGCAGCCGCGGCGGGCGCTACCAATGCCAACCTCTGCGCTCCCGGGACGCTTGATGCGGCGAAGGTAGCCGGCAAAGTGGTGGTCTGCGACCGGGGTGTGGTGGACCGGACGGCCAAGAGCCAGGAAGTCCAGGACAAGGGCGGAGTGGGCATGATCCTGGTGAATCTCACCAGCAGCTCCGAAGATGCCGACAACCATGTGCTGCCCACTGTCCATGTCAACGCACCCAAGAGCCTGGGGCTGAAGTCCAAGCTTGAGGCAAACCCATCCCTGACGGTCAGCCTGGTGAAGGGTGACCTCACCGGCGAACCGCTGGCCCCGGCGCCGCAGATTGCCGGGTTCTCCTCCCGCGGGCCCACCCTTGCGTCCGGCGGCGACCTGCTGAAACCGGATATCGCCGCCCCCGGGGTCAACGTCCTGGCGGGCGTATCAACCATCGGCAACAACGGCGACCAGTTCGGCTTCATGTCCGGAACCTCCATGGCCGCGCCGCACATCGCCGGCTTCGGCGCCCTGGTGCTCGGCAAGCAACCAACCTGGAGCCCGGCTATGGTCATGTCCGCGATGATGACCACCGCCTGCCCGCTCGTTAACCCGGACGGCTCCGCCAACACAGACCCGTTCCAGGGCGGCGCAGGACACATCGACTCCACCCGCGTCCTCGATCCGGGGCTTGTTTACAACTCCGGCGTCAGGGACTGGCTAGGCTTCCTCAATGGCCAGGGCGTGGAAACCGGAGTTCCGCAGGCAGGCACCATCGCGGGCCGTGATTTGAATGTGCCGTCCATCGCACTCGGCAGCCTGGTGGGAGAGGTCCAGGTGAAACGCCAGCTGACTGCCCTGGTTCCGGGAATATACCGGCCGGAAGTCAACATGGCAGGCTTCAATATCCAGGTGGAGCCGAAGGCACTGAACTTCGCCAAGGCCGGCCAGACCCGTGAGGTCACCCTGACCATCCGGAACGCCACCGCCCCGGTGGGTAAATTCAGCACGGGCACCCTGACCTGGAAGGGCCCCCGGACTGTCAGCTCGCCCATCGCCATCCGTCCTGTTGACGCGCAGATCGCCCCGTCGTTCTCCTTCAGCTCGGCTGCAGGTGACGGCAGCGGCACCCTGGAGCTGGTTTCGGGTTCCGATGGCTCCATCAATGTGGGAGTGGAAGGCCTGGCGCCCTTGAGCGAGACCGCCATCACCAAGACTCCCGGCGAATACGCACCGGGGAACGACGCGCATAATGCGCTGCTTCAGGTGACTGTTCCGCAGGGGGCCTCGTTCGCCCGGATGGGTGTCCAGGCTCAGTCGGAAGACGTCGACTGGGACATGGTGGTGTACGCGCCGAACGCTTCGGGCGGCCTCACCGCCACCCAGGTGGCCACGGCCTCCGCCAGCGAGTTCCTGGATCTTGAGTCCCCGCGGGCGGGCACGTACTACATCGTGGTCAACCTTTACTCGACGCCTGACAATGGTGCCGCGAGTGCCTCGGTGCAGGCCGTGACCTTCGCGGGCGACGCCGGAAACCTCAGCGTGGAGCCGAACCCGATCGTGGCTCCGAACGGCACCGCAACGTCGGCGACGCTGTCCTGGACCGGCCTCTCCCAAGGCGCCTACCTGTCCCGCCTGAGCCTCGGCGAAAACGGAATCAGGACCTGGGTCAACGTCCGGGTGGGCGACGCGCCTGCTGCGCCCACCGGAGCCCGCTCCATTGCCCTTGCCCAAGCCGTCCCGGGAGCGTGACAGGCGAAGCTCGAAAAGGATGGCATGGCCCCGGCGGTGGAAACCGCCGGGGCCATCTCGTCCTGCAGGGAGTTCAGGTGGCGCGGCCGCCGCCCAAGGGACCCCCGCCCAGGAGGGGTGCCATGGCATTCCACCGGGAAATTTCGCAGCCGTCCGTCCGGGTGAAGACCGATTCCACCTGGCGGCCGTGGAAGGTGCCGGTGACCACGGCGACCTGCGGCCCGCCGTACTGCTGGGTACACAGCTGTGGCGGTCCCGGCTGCGGAAAGAACACCTGGCCACCGAACTGCTCCGCTGCTGCAAGGGCCGCGTACGGGTCGGGCAAAGTGGTGTCACCGGACACAACGCCGTCACGGGCCTTCAGCCGGAACACGTACTCGACGCCGGCGGGGTCCTCTCTGAGCCTGATGGTGAGGTCGATCATTCAGGGACCGGCGCCGAAGCCGCTGCCAGTTCCAGTGCCAGCCTGTCGCGCAGCACCGCTGCCTCGGCGGCGAAGGAGCGCTGGTGCTCCACGTAGGCGGCCTTGCCCTGTGGCGTCTCGATGGGGATCGCGGGATAGCCCCACTCGGCAAGGTCGTAAGGGGAGGCCTGCATGTCCATGGCCCGGATCCGCCAGGACAGTTCAAAGCAATCCATCACCAGTTCACTGGAAAGCAGCGGGAGCAGCTTATAGGCCCACTTGTACAGATCCATGTTGGCGTGCAGGCAGCCCGGCTGTTCCAGAAACCGCTGGGTCTCGCGGCTCGGCGCAAGCTCGTTCAGGGGCATCGCATCCGGGGTGTAAAAGCGGAAGGCATCGAAGTGCGTGCAACGGATCCGGTTGTCCTCTACCACCTTGTCCGTGCCCTCCGGACCCAGCCGGAGCCGCAGGTACTCGTGGCGCAGGTCGAACCTGTCCTGGTGGTAAACCATTGCCCATTCGTGCAGGCCGAAGCAGCCGAACTGCGCCGGCCGCGCGGCGGTGCCCCGCAAGATGATGCCGGCAAAAGCCACCGCGTCCCTGCGGTCTTCAAGGAAGGCGGCCACGTCAACGGTCACCGCGCTGCTTTCCGGCGGAAGCCCCAGGGAGGCGAGTTCGCCGTCGTCGAGGGTGCGGTAGTGCTTCCAGCCGCTGCGGGCGGCCGCGGCCTCGCCTAACAGGACCGTTCCGGCGCCGGGATGCCAGCGCCGCAACTGCCCGGGCTTCTGCGTGTAGTACGTGAAGAGGAAGTCTTCAACCGGGTGCTTTTGGCCGGCGGAACGTCGCGCCAGGTAGGGGTCGGCGTAGCGGCTGACGCGCTGCTGGTGGGCATCCTCCAGTGCCCGCCATTCGTCGGCCGCCAGCAGCCTAAGCTGCTCCACCGGAGGCACCCAGGACATCCTTCGCAGCATCCCAGGCGCTGATTTCGCACCCGTTGGTGCGGGAAAACTCGGCCTCCACAGGCACGCCGTCAAGCACCCCGCTGACTGTGGCCGTCTGGGGCCCGCCGTACTGTTCGGTGCACGCCTGGGCGGTCCCGCCGATTTCGGGACTCAGCAGCGCGGTGTTTTCCTTCAGGGCGGAGCAGGCGGCCTCGGCGGCCGGGTGGCTGCTCTCGGCGGCAGGGACGCCGGCCTGGCATACCAGGGTGTAGTTCACGGCGGGTTCGCCTTCAGCGGGAGTCACGGTGATAGCCAACTCTGCATTGCCCTGGCCTGGACCGCCCGCCGGGCGGGAACTGCCAGGCGGCGGCGCGGGAACGGAGGTTTCCGTGTCCGGGGACGGTTCGGCCGTTGCGGTGGTAGTCGTTGGGGACGGGGATGTGGGCTGTGCCGGCGATGTGGCCGGGCTGCCGCCGTCGGGAGTGGGGGAGCAGGAGGACATCAGCAGCGCAGCAATTGCCAGCCCTGCCATCTGCAGCCGTGTCCTGCGCACCGCCCTAGTCACCCTTCGATTCTAGCTGCAATACCGTGCCTTCCCGGTGGTTCCGTCCCAACGGGGCGGGCAGGCCCGCTACGCGGTTCCGCCGGACGTGGCGGCAATGAGCCCCATCATGGAGGCATGCAGTTCCGTGACCTGGCTCCGGGTCAGGCCGAGCCGTTCCATCATGGTTCCGGGAACCTCCAAAGCCTGTTGCCTCAACGCGGCCCCTTCAGGCGTCAGTTCGACGGCGAGTGCCCGCTCATTGCCGTCCGCCCGGCGGCGGGTGATGTATCCGGCTGCCTCCAGCCGGCGGAGCAGTGGCGAAATGGTGGCAGGTTCCTGGGCCAGGGCGTCGCTGATGTTCCGGACCGTCCTGGGGCTCGTTTCCCACAGGCTCAGCATCACCAGGTACTGGGGGTGGGTCAGGTTCAGCTTCTCCAGGACCGGCTTGTACGCCCCAACGACGCTGCGGGCTGCAACCGTCAGCGCGAAACAGAGCTGGTGTTCCAGGAGCAGGTCGTCATCCTGGCTGGCGTCGGCCGTAGCGGCGGCATCCATGAAGTCCTCCAATTATTAGTGCGCTAACTATTAGCCTACTATTGATAGAAAACCAGTGGCAGCGGAAGGAGCCGAACATGGCCAAGGGCAAGCCGGGCAATAAGGACAACGCGTCGCAGCGCTTCATGCGCGCCACCGGCAAGCTGAGGGCCATCTTCGGGCCTGCGAACCGCTCCTCCCTGGTCCACGACATGACAGAGGAGAACCGGAGGCTGCTGGCACAGCGCCAGGCCGAAAGCCGGCAGTGGGAAACCATCACGCGGCCCGACGGCAGCACCTACGTGGTTCCCAGGAACCCGGAAGACAAGTCCCTGCGCTGAAAGTTCGTATCCGGGCGCCCCGCCCAGTAGCACCCGCGGCCATGCCTGCCGCTCCGTTACCCGGCTCCATTTCCCGGCTTCGGGCGTAAAATGGGGGCACTGGCTCCGGCAGGAGGCAGCAGCTCTTTGCCCCGAAAACCGGGAAGGGGGTGGAAAACAGTGGCTCGTGTAATGAGCGGATTCATGAACGCGACGGACAGGCTCCGCTTCTTCTTCGGACCTGCCACGCAGCTGGACGCCGATTCGCCGGTAGTGCACAAACATGATGCGTTTGAGCAGGCCTCCGAAGAGGAGCTTTCGCACTTCGTGGTCGAAACGGATTCGTCCGGCCATCACTACGCTGTCCGCCGCGAGGACCTTGAGCGGGAAACCTGAGAAATAGGTGTGTAACCGGAAAAGCCGGGCCGGCCTCCGAATGAACGGAGGCCGGCCCGGCTTTTCTCGTAGGGAGGTCCGGGGTTAGCGGCCGGTTCCGCCGTACACGGTGGCCTCGTTGTCGGCATCCAGGTCGAAGGCCTTGTGGATCACGCGTACCGCTTCATCCAGCAGGTCAGCGTGGGTGACCACGGAGATGCGGATTTCAGAGGTGGAGATCATGTTGATGTTGATGCCGGCGTTGGACAGCGCCTTGAAGAAGGTGGCGGACACGCCGGGGTGGGAGCGCATGCCCGCACCGATGAGGGAGAGCTTGCCGATCTGCTCGTTGTATTCGATGCTCTCGAAGCCGATCTGGTCCTGCGCCGCGTGCAGGGCGGCCAGGGCGTCGGCGCCTTCCACGATGGGCAGGGTGAACGAGATGTCCGTCCGGCCCGTCCCGTGCGTGGACACGTTCTGCACGATCATGTCGATGTTCGAGTGGGCGTCGGCGATGACCTGGAAAATGGCGGCGGCCTTGCCGGGGATGTCCGGGACGCCCACAACCGTGACCTTGGCTTCGGAACGGTCGTGCGCAACGCCGGAGATGATTGGCTGCTCCAAGGCAACTCCCTCTTGAGTGGTGATCTTGTCTTCGGCGCTGGGGATGACCCAGGTGCCTTCATGCTGGCTGAATGAGGAGCGGACGTGCAGCGGGACCCCGAACCGGCGGGCGTACTCCACGCAGCGCAGGTGCAGGATCTTTGCGCCCGAGGCGGCAAGTTCGAGCATCTCCTCGCTGGAAATGGTGTCGATCTTCTGGGCCGAGGGCACCACCCGGGGGTCCGCGGTGTAGACGCCGTCCACGTCGGTGTAGATCTCGCAGACGTCGGCCTCGAGCGCCGCAGCCAGCGCCACGGCGGTGGTGTCGGAGCCGCCGCGTCCCAGCGTGGTGATCTCGTTGGTGGTGCGGCTCATGCCCTGGAAGCCCGCCACGATGGCGATGTTGCCCTTGTCGAGGGCTGTCCGGATGCGGTGCGGATCGACGTCGATGATCCGGGCCTTGCCGTGGATGCCATCGGTGATCATGCCGGCCTGGGAACCCGTGAAGGACTGGGCAGAGGCGCCGAGCTTGTTGATGGCCATTGCCAGCAGTGCCATGGAAATGCGCTCGCCGGCGGAGAGCAGCATGTCCATCTCCCGGGCGGGAGCGGAATCGGTCACCTGCGCGGCAAGGTCCAGGAGTTCGTCGGTGGTGTCACCCATGGCGGACACCACAACCACAACTTCGTTGCCGGCTTCCTGCGCGTCAACCACGCGCTTGGCAACACGTTTGATGCCGTCGGCGTCAGCCACGGAGGAGCCACCGAATTTCTGCACGATGAGCTGTTTGGTCACCGCACCGCCAGCGGACAGCCCATGCGGCTGTGTTGCGTTGTGCACTTCGGTAGTGGGCGTACTCATGCGCGTACCTTCGTTGGATCGGTTCTTGAGGCCAGGCAGCCTGACGCCGGGACGGCGCGACTTTCCCGGGACAGTTTATCGCCGCCTGCAGTGAGGCGTTGAATTGTGACCGAATCTCAGCCCGCAGGAGGAGCGCCGCGAAGGGGCCGCAGGCGTACGCTCAAGGGGTCAACGTGCTCAGGACTGTGGGGGACAGGTGCGCAAAACATGGCAATAGCGCCGGAAAAATCAGAACAGCCGGACAGCCAGGCTTCCTTTGGCGGTATTACAGCCCGGGCGGTGAGCAGGAGCTTCGGGGCGGTACGTGCCGTCGAGCATATGGACTTCCACGCCCCGGCCGGCAAGGTGACGGCCTTGATCGGCCCCAACGGCGCGGGCAAGACCACGCTGCTGCTGATGCTGGCATCGCTGCTGGCGCCGGACGGCGGCACCATCAGCGTGGGCGGGCTGGATCCGGCCCGGCACCGCGCGGAGGTCCGGAGCCGGCTCGGCTGGATGCCGGACACCCTGGGCGTCTGGGAGTCCCTGACCGCCCGCGAAATCCTGACCCAGATGGCGCGTTTCTACCGGCTTCCCGCTCCCGGGATCGGGGAGCGGGTGGCGGACATGCTGCAACGCGTCCGGTTGTCCGACCTCGCCGACCAGCCTGCCCGGGTCCTGTCCCGGGGCCAGCAGCAGCGGCTCAGCCTGGCGCGGGCACTGATCCACGATCCCTCTGTCCTGCTCCTCGATGAACCTGCCTCAGGCCTGGACCCGGGGTCCCGCGTGGAGCTGCGGACAATGCTGAGGCAGCTTGCGGCCGAGGGCAAGGCCGTGGTGGTTTCCTCCCACGTCCTCAGTGAGCTTGACGAGATTGCGGACGGTGCCGTCTTCGTCAACAACGGGAGGACCGTGCGGCAGCAGACCACCGAGGAAGCTGCGGCGTCCGGCCGGCGGTACTCGATCTCTGCGTCGGATATGGCTGCGCTCGCCGCCAAGCTCACCGAACTGGGGCTGGTGTTCCGGCAGGAGGACGGGCGCCGGCCGGGCGTGAGCCTGCTGCTCCTGAACGACGCCGATGCGGAACGGCTGCTGCGCGACCTGGTGCTTGCCGGCGTCGGAATCACGTCCTTCGCCCCGGCCTCCGGTGCCCTGGAAGAGACCTACATGAACCTTGAGGGGGAGCGGCAGTGAGCACGGTGGCGCAGAAGCGGCAGGACACATCACTGTCCGGCAACACCGGGGCCTACCTGGCAGGCATCGGCCATGTGGTGGCCCTCGAACTCAAACAGCGCCTGCGCTCTCGCGGCTGGTACATCATGCTTGCCATCTGGTTCGTCCTGACGGCACTGGTCACGTGGCTGACCTGGGCCAGCTGGAACGCACAGCAGGCGGCCCAGCGGGCCTACGGCAGCTCCATCCCGCCGGAATCAGCAGGCCCTGGATCAATGATTTTCGAGGTAGTGCTGGCGTTCGTCCTGCTCTTTGCCTTGCTGGTGGCCCCGGCCTTGTCTGCCAACGCCGTGAACGGTGACCGTGCCGGCGGAACGCTGGCCATACTGCAGGTGACGCTGCTGGAACCCGGCCAGATCCTGTGGGGAAAGTTCTTTGCCGCCTGGCTGGCAGCCCTCGCGTTCCTTGTCGCCAGCACGCCGTTCCTGGTCATAGGGGTGGCGCTCGGCGGGCTGACACCGGGCCACGTGCTGGTGTCCCTGCTGATGCTCGCCGTGGAAGTGGGTGTTGTCTGCGCCTTGGGTGTCGGCATTTCGGCCCTCGCCGGCCGGCCGCTGTTTTCCATCGTGGTGACCTACCTTGCGGTGGCCGGGCTGGCGGTGGGAACGCTGATTGCCTTCGGGCTGGGGGCCGGGCTCGCCCAGGGGACGGTTATGGCCAACAATGCGCAGTACCGGACTTACGAGCCGCTGGCCAACGAACCGGTCCAGCCGGAGTACACCTGCGTCGGCCCGATGCGGGAGCAGCCTGCCACCCGGACCGAACGGGTGGCCTGGCTCCTGGCAATGAACCCCTACGTGGTGGTGGCGGATGCGATCCCTTACCCGGACCGCAGCATGCAGCAAGGCTTCCCCACATCGGGTGCCATCGAGGGCATCAGCCAGGGCGCCCGCTACGCACTCGCCGGACCTGAGGGCACCTACCCGTGCGCCAATGGGGTTGTCCAGCCCGCCTACCTGAACCAGAAGACACCTCTGTGGCCGCTGGGCCTGGGGCTGCAGCTTGTGCTGTCAGGGCTCCTGATGTGGCTTGGGTGGCGTGCCCTCCGGACGCCTGCCCACCGGCTGGCCCGCGGCACGCGGATCGCCTAGGAGTCTGCCGGCAAGCCGCGGCGGGGCGTGGATCTGGACAGCCCACTGTCGCTGGACCACCATGGAGGCAGTTGCTATTCAGGTGGCCGGTACCTCCCGGCCACAGCCGGGGCTGGGGCTGTCCTTCGAAAGGTGGGCTTCCCGTGGCCGATGACCAGCAGGATGGCGCCAAATCCACGCCTGAGCCCTACTTCGAGCCGATAGGGCCGCGGTCCGACGAGTGGTTCCAGCCCGCAGATGACGACGACGACGGCGAGCCCCGGCGCCGGGGGCCTGGCCTCGGGGCGACGGTACTTGCGGCTGCAGCCGACTGGGCCGCAAGCCTGGGGACCCTGCGTTTCTGGGCAGTGGCAGTTGGGTCGCTTTGCGCAACCTGGGTCGTCGTCGCTAGCCTGGTCCTCCTGCCCGGACCTGACGGGGATTCAGCTGAATGGATGCCCGTCCCGATGCTCACCTACGTGCTGGCGTCGTCGTTGCTTCCGGCCTCGGCCGCGCTGACGGCAGTTCATTGGGGAATGTCCGCCCAAGGAGGGGCAACCGGCCCGGAACACGGCCGCAGCCTTTCCACGGCAGTGCTCGCCGGTGCGCTGCGCAGCCTGGTATTCGCCCTGCTCGTTCTGTTGACGCTGCTGATGCAAGCGGCTGCCGCCGGCCTGCCAGGAAACGTGGCGGCCATTTCGGCCTGCCTGGCAGCGGTCGAAGGTGCCATCTTCGTTGGCATGGGGGTGGCGGTTGCAGCACTGGCGCGCCACAGGTTCGTGAGCCGGCTTGCGGGGTGGTCGCTGGCTTTGTTCCTGGTTGCGGGGACAGTTGCGGCCACCTCCCTCCTGGTCCCGGCCGTGCGGTCAGAGGAGCCGGTGACTGTGGCCCTCAACGTGGTGCGGGCAGCGGACGGAACTCCCGTGGCCTATGAGTGCAGCGGTATTCCGGCCGGGACCGTCGAGGTGCACCGGACGGAACGGATCACCTGGCTGGCCACTGCCAGCCCAACCGTGGTGTTCGTTGCAATGGCCGGCCAGCCGGGCGCCGGCGCCGAGCTGCTCGGATGGCTTTCGGCGGCGCTGCAGGAAGCGGCGGACGGTACCGCGGTTCCCTGTGTCAATGGTGAACCGCGAAGCCAGGATTCCCCGCGGTTGCCGTTGGCAGCGCTGGGCCTTCTCCTGCAGGCAGGCGTGACAGCCGCCCTGCTGGCCGCTGCCCGCGCGGCTGCTGCGGCCCGCCGTCGAAACGCGCCGCAAGGGGCCTAGCGGCGCTGGCGGGCCGCTCGCGAATCAGGTCAGTGCGTTGCGGCGGCCTTCGAAAGCACGTCCCAGGGTGACCTCATCCGCGTACTCAAGGTCTCCGCCCACGGGAAGGCCGGATGCCAGCCTGGTGACCGTGATGCCGATGGTCTTGAGCATTCGCGCCAGATAGGTGGCCGTCGCCTCTCCCTCGAGGTTGGGGTCGGTGGCGATGATGACTTCCTGGATGGCGCCGTCGTTCAGCCGGGTCAGCAGCTCACGGATCCGGAGTTGCTCCGGGCCGATGCCGGCGATGGGGTTGATGGCCCCGCCCAGCACGTGGTAGCGGCCGCGGAACGAACGCGTGCGCTCCACCGCCAGTACGTCCTTGGACTCCTCCACCACGCAGATGACGGCGGGATCCCGGCGCGGGTCCCGGCAGATATTGCAGAGCTCCTGCTCGGTGACGTTTCCGCACACGGTGCAGAACTTGACCCGGTCCTTGACGGTGGTGATAGCGTCCACCAGCCGTTTCATATCCTGGGGATCCGCTTCAAGGATGTGGAACGCCAGCCGCTGTGCGGACTTGGGACCCACGCCTGGAAGGCGTCCAAGCTCATCGATCAGCTCCTGGACAGCACCTTCGTACACAGTTTCCTCTTTAGCTTGGAATGGACAGCGGGTCATGCAACAGCGGTTCCATCCGGTTCACGCCGGACAACGGGGTCAGTACCGGGGCGGGAGGGGGCTTCCGTCCGCGGAGCGCTCCTCGATCAGCTTTCCGCCCAGAATACGCTCCACTGCTGCACGGCCGAACACCCCGGACTCCTCGATGGTCTCATCGTCGGCGCTCGGAATGTCCTGGACGTAGGTGGCCGCTGCCACGGCTGCACGTGCCGGGGCCTTGGCCCGCCCGGCCTCAGCTTCGGGGCTGTTGGACAGCCGCTGGTACAGGCTTTGCCGGCTACCGGTTCCCGGTGCAGGGGAAACGGCAGGAGATGGTGCGCCGGCCCTGGACGGGACGGCGGCGGGAGCAGCCGAAGGAGCCTGCCGCGCCGGGGCAAGGGTGTTGGCCGGGCCGGCGCCGGGTGCAGTAGCGGCCATCGCGTACTCCGGTGCACGGACGGCTTCGGGCTCCGATGCGGACGGCGCGCCAAATTCGCGCCCCTGCTGGATGGGCGGTACCTGGTCTGCAGGTGCGTGGGCAGGAGCTGTGGCAAGACCCCAGTCCGGTTCGCTGGCTGCACCCGCCGAGGAGACCGGAATGGACGGGGGAACCTGGGCTGTGGCCGGCTCGTAGCGGGGAGCAGCCGTCTGCCCTGATGGGGTTTCCCCAGCGGAGGCGGGGAAGCGTCCTAGGTTGCTTTCATTTCCGACCACCCACACACCCGGGGCCTGCTCCACTGCCCGGGCCCAGGGATCCTGGACGGGTGTATCCGCTGCCGCCTTGTGTGCGGATGCCGGCGCTGCGGCGGCAGGGGACGTTCCCGCGGCAAGCTGGACGGGGGATCCGGGGGGAGGGGTTCCGCCGGTGCCGGTTCCTTCGGTGCTGGTTCCTCCGTCAGTGCCCGGTCCCCTGGCGGAGCTGGCTGCCGCTGCAGATGCAGCTGTGCGGCTGCCCGTATGTGCAGCCGAAGGCTCCCAGTCCGCCGGAGGTTCTTCATCCAGCGGGGGAGCGTCTTCATCCCGGGGCGGGCCCCAGTCGTCATCTGAGTACGAGTAGTCGCCCTCCAGCGGAGGGTAGGAATTCTGGCCGGATCCAGCGCGGGCAGCAGTCTGCCGGGACGGCGCCACTGCCTGAGGCCCGCTTGCCTCAGGGGCCGCGCTGCCCCGCCCGGATGTCGGTTTGACGGGGCCGGGTGCAGGGCTGCCGGTTCCCGTCACCGGGACGGAAGACGTGGGAGCCGGTTGCCGTGTGGGCAGGGGTACGGGCGTTCCCTCTTCAGCGACCGCCGGAGCGGAAGCCGCCGCCTGCGCGGCAGGCTTTGCCGCTGCCGGTGCAGGCGCCAGGGCAGGCGCGGGGGCCAGGCCCCACGCCACATCAGCTGAAGTGGGGGCGGCCGCCTGACGGGATGGTGCTTTTGGGTTTGGTTCAGAGCTCGTCTGGCTGGCGCCACCGGCAACTGCATTGATCTGGCAGTCGATCCCCACCGTCTTGTGGATGGCCTGGCGGAGGTTCTCTGAATGGTCGGCCCGCCCGAAAGCGCCGGCGAGACCTGAGGTGGTAAAAGACAGGGTCAGGACGGCACCGTCAAAAGCGCTGACCTGGGCGTTGGGCTCCACAAGTGCCCAGGTGCTGCGCTTGATCCTGGACAACGTCTGGAGCACATCGGGCCAGGCGCGGCGCAGAACCTCCACGTCGCCCATGGCAGGGGGATTGGCCGGGGCAGTCTTTTGAGAAGCAGCGTCGCGCGGAGCCGCTGTGGCAGCTGCCGGAACACGGTCCGCTGCCGGGCTTTCCAGTGCCGGGCTTTCCGGTGCCGGACGCTCCGGCCCGGGCCGGACAGGAGTCGGGCGTTCGGGCGCAGCCCGTTCGGCCACTGGGCCCCGGGGTACCGGGCGTTCCGACACCTGGTCTCGAGGCAATTGCTGGCCCGGTCCTTCAACCGGCCAGTCGTTGGTGCTCACGCGGGGAGGGGTCAGGGGAGCCCTGGGACCTGCTTCCGGAGATCCCTGGCCACCGGATGCTGGAACGGCAGGACGCGGTTCGATGGGAGTGGATTCCGGCCCTGCCGGCTGGACGGTAGCGACCGGCTGAGGCTCCTCGCGCCGTGGCGGTGGTGCGACGCTCGGGGCAGGGGCAGGGGCAGGGGCAGGGGCAGGGGCAGGTGCGGCGGCAACGGGTGCGGCTGCGGGGGTGCCGGTTGCGCCTGCGGCGGCGGGAGCATCGACGTCGTTCCCGGCGTAGCTGAGGCGGCGTTCAACCCGCTCAATCCGGGCCGCCAGGCCGCGTTCGTTCTGGTCGGATGTGGGCAGCAGGATCCGAGCGCAGAGCAGCTCAAGGTGCAGTCGCGGGGACGTGGCCCCGGTCATCTCCGTGAGTGCCGTGTTGGTAACGTCCGCGGCCCGCGACAGCTCTGCCGAACCAAGGTTGTGCGCCTGGTTCTGCAGCCTGGCAATCTGGTCCGCGGGCATCCCGCGCAGGATGGTCTGGGCGCTCTCCGGCATGGCCTTGACGATGATCAGGTCACGGAAGCGCTCCAGCAGGTCCTCAACGAAACGGCGGGGATCGTGGCCGGTCTGGATGACGCGGTCCACTGCCCGGAAAACGGTGGCGGCATCGGAGGCGGCCACGGCCTCCACAACGTCATCCAGGAGCGAGGCGTGGGTGTAGCCAAGCAACGCCACCGCGAGTTCGTAATCGAGCCCGTTGGGACCGGCCCCCGCCATCAACTGGTCCAGGACGGACAGCGAGTCACGGACCGACCCGCCTCCGGCACGAATCACCAGCGACAGGACCCCGGGGGCCACGGGGACATTCTCCTGGCTGCACAGCATTTCCAGGTACGCCATCAGGGGTTCGGGCGGTACCAGCCGGAAGGGATAGTGGTGCGTGCGGGAGCGGATGGTGCCGATGACCTTGTCCGGCTCGGTGGTGGCAAAGATGAACTTGATGTGTTCCGGCGGTTCTTCAACGATTTTCAGCAGCGCGTTGAAGCCTGCAGACGTGACCATATGGGCCTCGTCAATGATGAAGATCTTGTAGCGGTCCCGGACAGGGGCAAAGGTGGCCCGCTCACGGAGGTCACGGGCATCGTCAACACCGCCGTGGCTGGCGGCGTCGATCTCGATGACATCCAGCGAGCCGGAGCCGCCGCGGGCCAGTTCAACACAGCTGGGGCATTGACCGCAAGGGGTGTCTGTGGGGCCTTGGGCGCAATTAAGGCAGCGGGCCAGGATGCGGGCGGAAGTGGTCTTGCCGCAGCCCCTGGGACCGGAAAAAAGGTAGGCGTGGTTGACGCGGTTTTTCCGCAAAGCCGTCATGAGCGGCTCGGTGACATGCTCCTGACCGATGACGTCGGCGAACGAGTCGGGACGGTATCTGCGGTAGAGGGCGGTAGTAACTGTCACAGAGAAAACCCTACCAATCCGGGCCGACATCCTGCCGCCCTGTGGGGGAATAGTAAAGACCCCCCATGCACCCGCCAGAGCCCGCCTACCCTTGCTACCTTCCGGTCCTGGGGGAGTTCAACAGGATGACGCCACATGAGGGGCCGTCAGATACTTTACCCGATCATCCGGCACGGTTCGAATCGGGCCCGGGCCGCCAGCTTTCCACCCGCCAGCTCATGAATGCGGGTTCTTCGTAGGGGTGGGCAGCGCGCAATGCGGCCACGACCTGTGGCAGCAGCCGTTCCTCGACCACGCACTCGATCCGGTCCTCCGCCACCTCCTCCGGCATCCCCTTTTCGCCAAGGAAGGGGCGCGCGCCTGCTTCCGGGGTGAAGCGGCCGGTTCCGGGGGTTGTGAAGGAGCAGTGGGAGTAGTTTCCGATCCTTCCTGCGCCGGCGTTGCCGATGGCCGCCAGGACCATTTCCGTGTGGGTTCTGGGCGAGTAGATCACCAGGGCATGCAGCTCGGTCATGGTTCCACTGTGCCCCAAGTTCCGCTGATTGCCCTGATTTCATTGCTTATCCCTCCGGCACCCGTGATCATGGGTATGTACACCGATTGGGGCAATCTCCAGATTGTGAGCTGTGTGGCCTGGCTGAACGGGGCCGGACCCGGCAGCTCAACGGCATACCAGAGGAATGGGCGCGTTGGGGGCGTCCATTTCCGGTTAAGGCGGAACCCCTGGAATTCACGGAACGATTCCCCCGGTTGGCTGGGTGCCGGAAGCGTTCCGGACACCAATTTGGGGGATGCGCAAAACGTCAGGTAGTCTAGTACCTGCTTTTGATTCAGAAGCAGTTGGAGAATTCGCCTAGCGGCCTATGGCGCACGCCTGGAACGCGTGTTGGGTTAACGCCCTCGGGGGTTCAAATCCCCCATTCTCCGCCGGTCGAGAACCCGGTCCCGCCTCCGCGGGGCCGGGTTCTTGCGTTTATCCGCTCTATTGCAGGGCTTGGCCGAGCTGTTACAGATCGGCTTCCGGACACCCCAGCCGCCGCAGCCGGGCCCGGGCGGCCATTTCGCTTGGGCCCCTGCGTCCCAGGGCCAGGCGGACGACGCCGAGGACGGCCTTGGTGGCCAGCCTTACCGGAAGGGGGAACGGGCCCAGCCGGGGTACTTCCAGCGCGAGCATCTCCCGGTACCTTGGCTCCAGGCTGTACACCGCACCGGCGAACAGGATGCGGTAGCCGGGGCGCAGCATCGGATGCAGCGGTGCGTTGCGGATGAAGTCCACGGTTTCAGCCACCCGAGCGTCCACACGCAGTTCGTTGCTCTCGTACCAGCGGTCCAGTTGATGCCGCATCTCCGCTTCGGTCAGCGGCGGATTGTCCACGCCCATCAACCTGCCGGCCTGTGCCCACTCCCTGACGTATGCGTCAGGTCCGCCGGGGATGCTGCCGCCCCAGATTTTGTGGGCCGTCAGGAAGGCATCAGTGAAGGCGATATGGATCCATGCGGCCAGTTCCGGATCGTTGGCACTGTAGCTGCGCAGTGTCCCCAGGTTGTCGCTGTAGCTGCCCTGCACCGGTTCATGCAGGCGGCGGACCTTGCGCGAAGCCTCCTCGGCAGCGGCCCTGGAGCCATACGTCACGGTGAAGATCCAGCGGATGGTATGGGCCAGCCGGCCCAGCGGATCGTCCCGGAAATTCGAGTGTTCGTGGACCCCCGCCAAGGCGCCCGGGTGCAGGGACTGCATTAGCAGAGTCCGTATTCCGGCCACGATGGGGGACATGGAACCATGCACCGCCCACACCGCGGAACCCGGGAGATGGTAGCCGGGGTCGTCTCCCTCTGACAACCGCAGTGCCCAGTCCGGCGGGGCGTCCGACTTTCCCGTGAACGTCTTCTTGAGTTCGTCCTGCCATTTCCGGAGGAAATTGCGCATATCCCATTGTTGCCCACTGCAAGCCACCGCGGCTGCCTTGGGTAAGACTCCGAAGATAATCGGCAAAAACCCCCTATTTCATTGTTCGGGGTTCACAGGGCACCGGCCGTATGGTCACATGGGTCTACCGTCAAGACAGCGTGCGGGTGGGACATCTCCGGGAGTCGATCCATGGGTAAGAATCGGGGATCCGGTGCGGGCAAAAAACCCCCGGGTACGCGCCCTCCCACAGTCCGCGTCCTGACGGCTGCCGGCGCGTTGGCCGTTTCCTTCTCCGTCCTGAATCTGTCCGACGGGCATGAGGCGCAGCTGTTGTCGTCAATTTCCGAGACCCCTGCGGAACGCCTTCCGGATCCGGTCGGGAAGCGGGCCACTCCCGGTCCTGGAAGGCAGGCCGCCGAGCCCGCGGGGGTGGTGCTCCGGGGAGCGGAAGGCTTGGACCTTGACTCCCTGCCGCATTCCATACCCGGGAGCCCACCGGCTCTGGTGCCGTTTCCGCGGCCGGTGGTGGGCGGTTCAGGGCCGGAAGGACCGGTGCCGGTGGCAGTTGGCTTTAAAGGGGTTGGAAGGCCTGCTGCCGGATACCTCATGGCACCCCTGGAGTTCTTGAATCCCAGCTCACCCTTCGGGTTCCGGATCAGTCCATTGACCGGGGCGGCCGGTGACTTCCATCTGGGACAGGATTTTGCTGCCCCCTGCGGAACCAGGGTTTATGCTGCAGATTCCGGCGTCGTCCGGGGAGCGGGCTGGCACCCTTGGGGCGGTGGCAACCGGGTGGAAATTGACCACGGCAATGGCCTGGTGACCACGTATAACCACCTCGAATCGGTGACCGTCCGCAGGGGCGATACGGTGCAGGTGGGCCAGGTTGTTGGGCGGGTGGGCAGCACAGGATGGTCAACCGGCTGCCATCTACACTTTGAAACCATATTGAATGGCTGGCACATAAGCCCCTTGAAGTGGCAGTTCGTGGGCCTTGCGGCGCTCGCTGGTGGTGGCTTGGAGGAGTCGTTGTCATATACCCCGGGCTCTGGTTCACCGGCTGAATGGCTCAACTGGACTCTCCCTGGAATCAAGGACACCGAACCGAAATTGCACACAGCAGAGGCAGGTTCGCCGACGACGCAATCCGTCGCGGCGAAGTCTTCGCCCAGCGCTTCATCGCCGTCGTCCACCCAGCCCTCACCGTCTGCCACCGATCCCTCACCGTCTGCCACCGATCCGTCAGCGTCCCCAAGCGGGCCGACGACGTCCCCCACTGAGCCGTCACCCTCGCCGACCGAGCCGTCACCCTCGCCGACCGAGCCGTCGGCTTCGCCGACTGAGCCTGCGCCGTCACCTACCGAGCCTCCGCCGTCGCCAACTGAGCCTCTGCCCTCCCCGAGCGAGCCTTCGCCAGTCCCCGTTGAGCCAACCGCACCACCGACGGAGCCTGCGCCGACACCTGTGCAGCCGGCGCCGACTGAGCCTGCGCCTGCTCCGGTTGAGCCGGCGCCCATTGAGCCTGCGCCATTGCCGGTTGAGCCGGTGCCGACTGAACCTGTGCCGACACCGGTTGAGCCTGCGCCAGCCCCCATTGAGCCGACGCCAACCGAACCTGTGCCGACACCGGTTGAACCGGCGCCAGCCCCCATTGAGCCGACGCCAACCGAACCGGTGCCGGTTCCGGTTGAGCCGGCACCTTCAACCACCGAGCCCGCAACGGTGGAAACAGCGACGCCGGAGCAAACCGCGACATCAACCCCATAGGGCCGGGCAGGCCTGCGGGAGAATTCGAGGCGCCACCCGTACACGGTTTGACCGGCGTGACTTTTACCCTGACGGAGAAGGCCCGGGTGCGCGGCAAAGGCCAGCACCCGCTATATGCGGAGCTCACCAAGTTCAAGACCGGACTGCTGCCGGGGTTGGTGAAATGGAACTTCGAGAAGTTCCTGGTGAACCGCGACGGCGAGGTGGTGGACCGGTTTGCGCCCACTGTTGAAACGGACTCGGCGGTGATTATCGATGCGATCGGGAAGGCCATGGGCGATTGACCGGCCCCGGGGCGAAGAAAGTGCGCAGAAGCGCAGTTCTTTTATCTTTTTCCACATCGGCTACGGCGATTTGCCCAAAGTTTGCCAAATGTCTGGTTGGATAAATATTACTGAAGGGTACAAGGGAAGAGCGGCTTCCCACCGACCACAGAGGTAGCAATGGAGCACATCGAGGCCGAACATCCCCGGCCACGCCACTTCCTACTCCACTTGAGCGATCCCCACCTGTTGGGGGGTCCGGATCCCCTGTACGGCGTTGTTGACAGCGAAGCCCGCCTCATCCAGCTCTTTGACGAGGTCAAGGCGTCCGGGGCGCGGCCTGAGGCTGTCATTTTCACCGGTGACCTCGCGGACAAAGGCCATCCCGAGGCGTACCGGAAGCTGCGCGCCATCGCAGAGCCCGCATGTCAGGAGATGGGTTCGCAGGTTATCTGGGCCATGGGCAACCACGACAACCGGGCGAACTTCCGGAAGGGCCTGCTGGACCAGCCAGGCAACGATGCCCCCGTGGACCACAGCTACTTCATCAACGGCCTGCGCGTCATCACCCTGGACACCTCGGTTCCCGGGTTCCATCACGGCGAGCTGAGCGGGTCGCAGCTGGAGTGGCTGGCCCGCGAACTGGCGACCCCCGCTCCTGACGGCACCATCCTGGCACTGCACCATCCGCCGGTCCCGTCGGTCCTGGACCTCTCAGTGCTGGTGGAACTGCGGGACCAGGCCTCGCTGGCGGCCGTGGTGCGCAACTCGGACGTCCGGACCATCCTGGCCGGCCACCTGCATTACTCCACTACGGCAACGTTTGCCGGCATCCCTGTCTCGGTGGCCTCGGCAAGTTGCTACACCCAGGACCTCAACGTCCCGGTGGGCGGCACCCGCGGGCAGGACGGCGGGCAGGCCTTCAACCTGGTGCACGTCTATGAGCACACCATTGTCCACTCGGTGGTTCCGCTGGGCAGGTCGACGACGGTGGGCGAGTACGTGCCCCCCGAAGAGACCGCGAGGCGGCTCGAGGCAGCAGGGGTCCGGATTCCCGAGACCACCAAGCAGCGCAGCGGGTCCCGGCTGGGCGTGCCTTCCAATAGCTAAAAAAGCAAAAGCAGGAGGCCGGTCCCGTCTGGACCGGCCTCCTGCTTTTGCTGCCGTGCTGGGACCGTGGTGTGCTACTTCTCCCAGGGCGCCTTGACAGGGAAGTACTTCTCCAGGAAGTCGGTCACCACTTCGGCCCGCTCGTCAGCATCCACCTCGGGGAAGCTGCCGTCATTGAGGCAGAAGAAGTCCATGTTCCGCTTGGCCAGCAGCTTGGGAAGGTAAGTCAGGCCTGCGCGCATGGTGGTATCCACGTAGCGGACCTTTGCGGCCGTCTGGGTGACTGCACGGCCGGTCAGCAGCGCGTAGTAGTGGTAAAAGGAGTTCGTGACGGAGATGTTGTCCGCGGCACGGAACCGGCTGGCCGCAGTCTTCCGGAACTCCTCGGGGAACTCCTCTTCCATGGTGGCCACCACGCTCCGCCGGAGCGGTGCAGCACAGTGCTCCAGGTGCCGCGTGGTGATCCGGCCGAACCGGTTCCACAGCAGCTTGCGGTTAACCCGGGCGGCGTTCTCGAAGCCGCTGCGCTCGGCAGCGTTCTCGCCCAGGCCGATGCGGGTTTCCGCCTCAATGAACTTGGTGATCCCGCCCGGGGTGAAGAACAGGTCCGGGCTGACGGGCCTGCCAAAGAACATGTCGTCGTTGGAGTAGAGGAAGTGCTCCGAGAGCCCCTCAATGTGGTGCAGCTGGCATTCCACAGCCTGCGAGTTGTGCGTGGGCAGCACCGACGGATCGCTGAAGAACTCCTCGCTCCGGACGATCGTCACGGAGGGATGGTCCGCCAGCCACGCCGGGGCCGGGGAGTCCGTGGCGATGAAGATGCGGCGGATCCACGGCGCAAACATGTACACGGACCGCAGTGCGTACTTGAGTTCATTGATCTGCCGGAAGCGTGCCTCATGGTCGTCGCCCTCGCCCAGGACATGGCCCTTCTGCTGGGCGCGCCGGGCGGCAATGTACTCCGGGGAACTGCCGTCCACCCAGGAGAACACCAGGTCGATGTCGAAGCTGATGTCGCTGGCGTGGTCCGCGAACATGTTCTCGATGGTGGGCCAGGTGTGCCCGTAGCGCTCCACGGTCCCGCGGACCGCGTCCTGGCGCAGCAGGGTCCGGCGCGTCAGGGAGTTCTCGATGGGAAGGATGATCTCCTCGCCCTCGAAGGACCAGAGCTCGATCTGCACGCCGGCGGAGGCACCGAAATCAAAGCCGCCCCCAGGTTCAACCCGCGGCCGGTACAACCGGAAGATGCGTGCCTGGCGGCTGGTTGAAAGCTCGCCGTCGGCTACGAGGACGGCGGTCTTCTTCTTGGCATCAACCGTCATGGAGTAGAAGGGCTCGTCCCGGCAGGCCTCCACCAAGGCGGCGCGCAGCTTCTTCCTGTCCCTCCAGTCCAGGGCTATGACCGGGCGGTCATTGTTGCCGCGGACCAGCAGGTAGGCCAGGCCGGAATCCGCGAGGACGTTCCGCAGAAACAGCAGGTCCTCCACCATGGCCTGGTAGTGGGTCCTGTTGTAGTTGATCAGGGCATAGCGGCCCTTGTGCCTGATGACGTCGGGGCGGTGCTTCAGGCGACGCTCCGCAGCAGCGGAGGTCGCCTCCTCGTGAAATTGTTCCTCTACGGACGCCTGGCCACCGAAGTAGATTTCGTCCTGAACCGGTGCTTCTGTAATGGTTATCTCCGTGCTGGTGAATTATGCGTTCCTACCTGCATGATAGCCCCGCCCGGGAAACGGCAGGTTCCGGCCGGCCACCGGCCACGGCCCTAGACGCCCAGCGCCTCCCGCCAGCTCCGCAGGAAAGCGCCGCCGGCGTCGTCATGGATGACCGTGGCGTCAAGCCCGAGGTCGGCCGCAGTGAGGACCTCGTACGGCTTGGCCGGAACACCATCGGCGGGACGGACGTCCACGTGCTTCACTGCGTGGTCGTTGTGGTGCAGCCAGTCCGCCATCGCATAGTCCGTGCGGGAATCGCCCACTGTCCGCCAGGCCTCAGGGGTGATGCCCTGCGCGGCCAGCAGTTCCACCGCCCGGCTGGCACCGAGGTCCTTGCCCAGGCGAACGGACTCGATGTCCGTGGAGATGATGGTGGGGTCCACGCGGTAGTCCACCTCGTCGTCGGAATTCGGGGCATGGTGGTCCAGCCGGACCACGCCCAGCCCGTGCCGTGCCATCAGGTCCATGGCATCGGCGTCGAAGAGCTTTTGTTCCGCGAGGTACTCGGCGCCGGGGACCTCGATGTGCTGCTCCACGGACACCATGGCCCGCTTGGTCTCGTCGAAGAACATGTGAGCCGCGTAGTCCTCGGCCACCAGCCGGCGGACGTCGTCCCCGTAGGCCGCGGGTACGGCGAGCTCACGGTCCACGTGGATGGGGCCGGGACCGGCCGAGGTGTAGCTGAACCAGACGGCACCCTTTTCGCAGACTGCGTGGATGATGGTGCCGCTCGGGATTCCGGCCTCGATCATGGGTGCCATGACCTGTTCACGAATGAAGGCGTCCGAGCGGCCCGTGTTGAAAATAACGGGGATACCGGCGGTGGCGAGCGCCACCAGGTCGCTGATGATCTCCGGTTTGACGTCGCGCGTGAGCGGACTCGCCACCGGGCCGTCAACGTCGAGCAGGAGCGCCAGGGGTGGGGTGGACGGCGCGTGGACACCGGGCACGGGCATGGCGGGGGACTCGGAAGCTGTCATGGGGCCCATTCTTTCAGCAGCGCCGGGCAGTTCCTGAACCGGCAGTCGAAGATCACCGGCTGTGACATGGTCACTGTTTGGCTACAACCGGCCGGCGGCACGGCCTGGCACTTTCGCTCAGCTTGCCGGGATGCCTAGGGTTGCAGGGTGATATTCAAAGCTGTGGGCGAGGGCCGCCCTTACCCCGACCATGGTTACAGCACGCCCAAGGAGTGGGCGTCGCTGCCGCCGCGGCCGGTGCGGCTGGACGAACTGGTGACTACCAAGCGCACCCTTGACCTGGAGGCCCTGCTGGCCGAGGACTCCACTTTCTTCGGCGACCTCTTTCCGCACGTGGTGCAGTACCAGGGGACCCTGTACCTGGAGGACGGCCTGCACCGGGCAGTCCGGACGGCACTGCACCAGCGCACCGCGATCCATGCCCGGGTCCTGGTGCTTGATGGCTAGGAAGAGGAAGGTGCAGGATGCCAGCATCCTGCACGGCCACCACGTGGTGAGCGGCCCGGAACTGCGGGCCACCTTCGGCGCGGCGGCCCGGGACGCGGACGATACGGCCAGGGTGCGTCGCAGGGTGCTCCACGGCATTGTGCTGGTGCTCCTCATTGGCGTGATCGCCGCGGGCATCATCACTGCCCTGGCGATCATCAACGGCCGGTTCACCATACCCACGGCTGAACCGGCCGAGGAAAAAGCCTCCACATGCCCCGCGGCCACTTTCGACTACACACTGCCGGAACAGATCAACCTGAATGTCTACAACTCCACCAGCAGGCCGGGCCTTGCCCGGTCCGTGGCGGACGAGTTCCTGGCGCGAAAGTTCGTGGTGGGGGATGTGGGCAACGTCGACCCAGACTACCGGGGTGTAGCCGCAGTGATCTCCGGTGCAGCTGGACAAGCGGCCGCTTTCAGTGTCCAGCGGAACCTGCCGGGTTCGGACTACTTCCAGGACGGCAGGACGGACGGCAGCGTGGATGTGATTCTGTC
Source organism: Arthrobacter sp. Y3221159 (assembly GCF_059089885.1). Taxonomy (NCBI): domain Bacteria; kingdom Bacillati; phylum Actinomycetota; class Actinomycetes; order Micrococcales; family Micrococcaceae; genus Arthrobacter; species Arthrobacter sp. Y3221159. The sequence goes on along the minus strand of NZ_JBNHFC010000003.1, from coordinate 139,482 downwards.
CCAGGATTACACGGCGCTGGCCCCGGCCGACCTCGTGGACCAGACGCCCGGAAAGCTCAGCTGCCCCCGGGAAAGCCGCCGCGTTGCCGATGATGACAGGTGGCCGGTCATGCCGTCGGCCGCACCGGCCTCCTGAACCGCGGCTTCCTGAGCTTCCGCTTTCCGGTACTTAGCCGGCCACGGCGGGCAGTGGGGCGATCCGGACCGGGTGGCCTTCGTCGTCGAACCTTGCCCCGGCGCCCAGCTGGATGAATCGCACCGTCCTGGCCACGCGCGCCTCCAGTTCCGCCGGTTCGTCGCTGCCCCGGGCTGCGCTGGAGGAGAGCGTTCCCAGGATCAGCTGCGCCTGCTGCCCGATGTCCGCCACCGGCAGGTAGCCCTGTGCCATCCCGTCGCGCAGGATGCCCTGCAGCAGCACACTCAGCTCGCCAACATGGTCGGCCAGTTTTGCAAAGGACGACGGCGACAGCACGGCGCCCATAGCGGGTCCCGGGGGCAGGTGGCGGCGGGAGAGGTCCACCACCTGGGCGCGCACGTACAGAGCGAGCCGTTCCACTGGGTTGTCCAGCCGGTCCAGGGCGTCGCGCAGTTCCGTGAGGAACTTCTCCGTCTCGTCAAGGGCGTACGAGATCAGCAGTTCCTCGATGTCCGCGTAGTAGTTGTAGACGGCGGTCCGCCCCACGCCGGCGTGCCGGGCCACGTCTGTCATGGTCAGGCCGGGGAGCCCGTGCGAGAAGAGGAGTTCACCGAAGGCCGTCAGGATGCGGCGCTGGGTATCCGCCCGCTGCTCGGCGTTGCTGGCCGCTGAAATCCTTGGCATACAGACACTTTACCGCTGTGTGTCAGTAAACTTGGTGCCGGACGTGCCCAGATTCAGACCGTGCAGCCGTCCGGGCCGCATGCATCGCCTTCGCCGGAGTTCACAAGCACCAGCGGGTTGGCATCCTGCCAGGCCTGGTTGAGCGCCGCCGTGAAAGTCGCTGTGGGCTGGGCCCCGGAGAGGCCGAACTTCCGGTCGATGACGAAGAACGGGACACCGCTGATGCCCAGGGACCGTGCCTCCTGGATATCGAAGCGGACGTCGTCGGCGTACTTGTCCGTGGTGAACAGTTCCTCCAGTTCGCCGGCGGGGATGCCCAGGTCCTTGCCCAGCGTTGCCAGGTACTCCCGGCTGCCGATGTCCTTGCCGTGCTCGAAATGGTCGCTGAGCAGGCGCTCCTTGGCTTCATCCTGCCGGCCGTGGGCGGCAGCGAGGTGGATCAGGCGGTGCGCCGCGAAACTGTTGGCCACCACCACCTTGTCGAAGTGGTAGTCCAGTCCCTCGCCCCTGGCCTGCTGCGCAACATGGTCGAACATCTGCGAAACCTGCTCCGGCGCGATGCCCTTGCGGGTGCTCAGGTACTCCTGCTCCGTGCCGTCATAGTGCTCCGGAAGGGTGGGGTCCAGCTGGTAGCTCCGCCACGTGACCTCCACTGCGCCGCGGTGGGGGAAGGCAGCCAGGGCGGCTTCGAAACGGCGCTTGCCGATGAAACACCAAGGGCATGCGACATCGGACCAGATCTCAATCTTCATGCCCGGAACAACCAGCCGGCGGTGCCAGCCATTCCGTGCCGCCGTGTTAGATACCCCACAGTAGGTCTTGTGGCAGGACGGATCGTGGGCAATAGTCTGATGTAGGTCATGCAGAGGCCGTCGATAGTACAAACACCGCCGGGTGGATAGCTAGAGCGTCCCCGCGGTGCTCACTAACTGCCTGGTTTAGCTGGGAAGCCCGGCCACATCACCTGGAGGCCAGGAATGCGGATTGGACTTGTTGCAGGGCCGTGGATTCCGGTTCCCCCGCCGGCATACGGGGGCACGGAAAGGGTTGTGGACACCCTGGCCAGGGGCTTCACGGCAGCCGGGCATGAGGTCCTGCTGGCTGCCCCGTCGGACAGCACCTGCCCCGCTCCTCTGGTCGCCGGGATGCAGCCGGCAGCCCGGGAGGATATGGGCCTTACTATTTCCGAGCTCAGCCACGTGATCAGGGCCTACGAGGGCCTGCAGGACGTGGACATCATTCACGACCATACGCTGGCAGGTCCGCTGTACATGCACCGGCCGGCCGGGATTCCACTGGTTACCACCATCCACGGGCCGCTTCACAGTCAGGCGGTGGATATCTACAGGGCCATAGCCCAGCGCGCTTCCATTATCGCCATCTCCCGGGACCAAACCTCACACGCACCCTCTCTCCCCGTCACACGTGTGATACACCATGGCATGGAGGTCGGGGTTGTGCCGGTGGGCAGCGGTCAGGGTAACTACCTGTGCTTTGTGGGACGAGCCTGCCCGGACAAAGGACTGGTGGAAGCCATCACGATTGCCCGTCAGGCCGGAATGCCGCTTAAGATCGCAGTGAAGATGCGGGAGCAGGACGAGATCCGCTACTTCCAGGACGTCATCGAACCCATGCTCGGGCCGAACGAGGAGTTTGTGGGGGAAGTCAACGACGACTCCAAGTTCAAACTGATGGGCGAGGCGCTGGCGTTCCTCAACCCGATCCAATGGCCGGAGCCATTCGGGCTGGTGATGATCGAGGCTCTGGCGACCGGCACGCCGGTGATTGGTACGCCGATTGGTTCCGCCCCTGAAATCATTGAGCATGGCCGCACCGGTTTTCTGGGGCCCACTCGCGACTTGGCCGGGTTCGTGGAAGCCGCGGCAGAAATCAGCAGGGACCAGTGCCGCCAGGCTGTTGTGGACCGGTTCAGCATGGAACGCATGGTGGCCGAACACCTGATGCTTTTCACAGAGCTTCTCGAAGGGAAGGTGCTGGCGGGGGTTCCGGATGCGATCAGGCTGCACCAGAATCGTTAAGGGCGGGCGGGCAACCGGTCCCGGCAGCACCCGCCGCTGGAGATAGGGAGTCCTTCCATGACCGCCTGGAACGAAGACAATGAGGCATCCGTGTCCGGCTCCGGCTCCGTAACTATCCTGGAAGGCTCGTCGTTCTGCATCTCGTCCGGAAGCGGTGATATCAGCCCCGACGGCAGCGCGAACGGCGTGTTCTTCCAGGACACCCGCATCATTTCCGCCTGGGTCCTGCGCATCAACGGCGCCCTTCGCGAACCCCTGGTGGCGCAGCGGCCGCATCCTTTCGAAGCAACCTTCGTGGGCAGGGCAACCTGGCCCGGCGGCCGGTTTGACAGCCCCTTGGTGGTCCGGCAGATCCGCCACATCGGGCCGGGACTCCAGGACGACATCACGCTGGAGAACTTTGCTGCCGAACCGGTGGAATGCGACATCGAGCTCCTGGTGGCTGCGGACCAGGCCGACCTCTTCGACGTGAAGGGTGCACGGACCACCGGCATTGACGACGCGACCCGGGAAGTGGTGGACGGCCGGCTGGTCATCGAAGCCGCCCGGCACGGCCAGCAGCGCGGAACGGTGGTCGGTGCCAAAGGCGCGGACGTCAGCACCGACGGGCTCCGTTTCCGGGCCACCATCCCGGCCCGGGGCAAATGGGCCGTCAGCATCATCGTTGTGCCGCTGGTGAACGGGTTGCCGCCTGAGAAACCATTCCGCGACGGGCAGTTGCCGCACCACCGCGAGGGCGTCCGCCGGCACCTGGACTGGGAAGAAGGCGTACCGCGGCTCAGCATCGAGGACGTCAAGCTGCAGGAACTGCTCAACCGGAGCCAGCGGGACCTGGGTGCACTGCGCATCTTCGACGCCCACCATCCGGAACGCGCGGCAGTTGCCGCCGGCGCCCCCTGGTTCATGGCCCTGTTCGGCAGGGACTCCCTGCTGTCGTCCTACATGAGCCTGCTGGTCAACCCCAACCTGGCCGCAGGCACACTCCAGACCCTGGCGGGGATCCAGGGGAAGAAGGTTGACCCGGACTCCGAGGAGGAACCCGGACGCATCCCCCACGAGGTCAGGCTTGGCGTAACCGCCGGACTGTCCCTGGGCGGCACCGCCTATTACGGAACGGCCGATGCCACCCCGCTCTTCGTTGCCCTTTTGGGCGAACTGAGCCGCTGGGGGCTCTCCCGCGATGTCATCCGGCCGCTGCTGCCGCATGCGGACCGGGCACTGGATTGGATTGAGAAGTACGGAGACCGGGACGGCGACGGGTTTGTGGAGTACTGCAGGCCCAATGACCACGGCCTGGCCAACCAGGGCTGGAAAGACTCCTGGGACGGCATCAATTTCGCAAACGGCATCATGGCGGAAACCCCCATCGCACTGTGCGAAGTCCAGGCCTACGTCTACGCCGCCTACATTGGCCGGTCACTGCTTGCCCGCTGGGACGGGGACGTGGCGCTGGAAAACCACTGGGCGGAGCGTGCAGCCGAGCTGAAAGCTGCCTTCAACGAGAAGTTCTGGCTGCCGGACAAGGGATACTTTGCCGTGGCACTGGACAAGGACAAGCGCCAAGTGGACGCCTGCACCTCCAACATGGGCCACTGCCTCTGGACCGGGATCGTGGACGAGGACAAGGCGGCGTCCGTTGCCGAACACCTGATGTCGCCGCAGATGTTCACCGGCTGGGGGATCCGGACGCTGGCCTCCGACATGGGGGCATACAACCCTGTCAGCTACCACAACGGCTCCGTCTGGCCCCATGACACCGCGTTGGTTGCCACCGGACTGATGCGCTACGGCTTCGTGGAAGAGGCCAAACGGGTGGCCGAGGGGATTTTCGACGCCGCTGAGCACTTCGATGGCCGGTTGCCCGAACTCTTCTGCGGCTTTGACCGGGGCGAGTTCCCGGGGCCGGTGCCCTATCCCACTGCGTGCTCGCCGCAGGCCTGGGCTGCGGCTGCGCCGGTGCAGCTGGCCCGCGTGCTGCTCCGCTTCGATCCCGTCTACACCCGTGGAGTAGTGCATCTGTCGCCGATCCTGCCGGAATCCGTGGGCGAGTTCCGGGCCGAGAACGTGCTGCTGGACACGTCCCGGATCACCATCAAGGCCCGCGGGATTGACGGCAGCATCGACGGGCTGCCGCCGGGCGTGAAGCTGCTGCCGGTTCCCCGCCCGCCCCTGGCCTACCCGCCGGAGGGCTACCTGAGGAACTAGGGGACCTCGCGCTCCAGCACGAAGTCGTGTTCCACGGTGCTGCCCAGCTGGAAGGATTTGGTGCCCACCTTGCGGAACCCTGACTTCTCATAGAAGCGGATGGCCCTGGCGTTCTGGCTGTTGACGCCCAGCCAGGCCCCGGCCCCGCCGGCGGCAGCGGCGGCCTGGAGGCTGGCGTGCATCAGCTCGGCTGCCGCGCCCAGGCCATGGTGCCCGGGGTGGACATAACACTTGCTGAGCTCCACGGACGGCAGCAGGGTGAGCGCGGAGGCCACCTCCGGGTCAGCCGCCGGGCGGTTGACCAGCAGGCTGTACCCGTCGAGCGGGCCTCCGGAGTCCAGAACCAGGATGATGATGTCCGGGTCGGCGAGGTAGCCCCGGAAGTGACGCTCATTGAGCGTATTGGCCAGGTGGGCCGAAATATCTTCGGGTGACGACGACGGCGGGCAGGCCAGTGGAAAGGTGACCGCCGCCAGCGCAGCCAGCGCCCCGGCGTCGTCCGTTGTTGCCCTGCGGATGGTGTGGCTCACGGTGCCCTATCCTAAGGCTGCCGGTCGGCGTCGTAGATGAGCCCGATCTGGCGCCGGATCTCGTCCATGGCGGCCATGATGGCCACGCTCTCCCCGGGCGGCAGCAGGCTGCCCGCGGTCAGCCCGTCGCTGACGAGCCGTTCCAGTTCCGCGGCCTGGTACTGCATGCCCCGGCCCTGCACGGGTTCGTCGAAGCGCTCCACGATGTTTCCCGAAACGTCGTACTGGGTGAACGGGGTGGGGTTGTACCAAACGGAATCAATTTCTACCCAGCCGCCGGTTCCGATCACGGCTGCCCGGTTGTTCCCCGCCGTGTCCAGCGCGCAGTCAACGATCGCCTGCTGCCCGTCCGCATACTCGAAGATGGCCGCCGTCTGCCGGTCCACCCCTGTTGCGGTCATGGCAGCGCTCGCGAGGATCCGCTGCGGTGCGCCGAGGACGTCGAAGGCAAAGGCGATGGGGTAGATGCCCAGGTCCAGGAGGGCGCCGCCGCCCAGGGCCGGATCATTGAGCCGGTGCGCGGGGTCCTTGGGAAGGTCCTGGTTGTGGCTCGCCACCACCTTGCGGATCTCGCCGAGGGTCCCGTCGGCCACGATATCGCGCAGCCGCGCCATGTGAGGCAGGAAGCGGGTCCACATCGCCTCCAGCGCCACCAGTCCCTTTCCGGCGGCAACGTCCACGATCTCCTGTGCCTGCCGGGCGTTGATGGTGAATGCCTTTTCCACCAGCACGTGCTTTCCCGCGTTCAGGGCCAGCAGGGCGTTTTCGTGGTGGAACACGTGGGGAGTGGCAACGTACACCACGTCGACGTCCGGGTCGGCCGCCAGGTCCTCGTAGCTGCCGTGGGCTGTGGGAATGCCAAACTGCGCCGCGAACGCCCGGCTCGTTTCCACGGATCGGGAGCCCACGGCCTGGACCGCGAACCCGTTGTCCAGGAGGTCGCGGACCTGCAGGTCGGCGATGAAGCCGGTGCCAAGGATTCCCCAGCGGAGCCGGCCGTCGGAAGTGCCGCTGCTGTGGTTCGTCACGGCCCTAGTCCTTGCTGCTGAAGGCGGCGTCGAAGGATGCCGTGGAGGCGGGGAAGTCGAACTTCTTGAGGTTGGCGAGGGCTTCGGGGGCGCCGTGGAGGCGGTCCATGCCGGCGTCTTCCCATTCCACGCTGATGGGGCCGTCGTAGCCGATCGCGGCGAGGGCGCGGAAGGAGGCTTCCCAGGGGACGTCGCCGCGGCCGGCGGAGACGAAGTCCCAGCCGCGGCGCGGGTCGCCCCAGGCCAGGTGGGAGCCCATGACGGTGTTCCGGCCGGTCTGGCGGATCTTGGTGTCCTTGCAGTCCACGTGGTAGATCCGGTCCTTGAAGTCCCAGATGAAGGAGACGGGGTCGATGCCCTGCCACATCATGTGGGACGGGTCCCAGTTCAGCCCGAACGCGGGGCGGTGGCCGATCGCTTCGAGGGTGCGGACGGTGGTCCAGTAGTCGTAGGCGATCTCGGACGGGTGGACTTCGTGGGCGAAGCGGACGCCGCATTCGTCAAAGACGTCCAGGATGGGGTTCCAGCGGTCTGCGAAGTCCTGGTAGCCGGCGTCGATCACCTTTTCCGGGACGGGCGGGAACATGGCTACGAACTGCCAGATAGAGGAGCCGGTGAAGCCGACCACGGTGTCCACGTCCAGTGCCTTGGCCAGCCGGGCGGTGTGTTTCATTTCCTCGGCGGCGCGGGTGCGGACGCCCTCGGGATCGCCATCGCCCCAGACTTTGGACCGGACGATGCCCTGGTGGCGGAAGTCGATGGGGTCGTCGCAGACGGCCTGGCCGGTGAGGTGGTTGGAGATGGCCCAGACCTTGAGGTTGTACTTGTCCAGGACCTCGAGCTTGGATGCGACGTAGCCGGGTTCGTCCCAGCGCCAGGCATCAAGGTGGTCGCCTGAGACGGCGATTTCGAGGCCGTCGTAGCCCCAGCCGGAAGCCAGTTTTGCGACTTCCTCGAAGGGCAGGTCGGCCCACTGGCCGGTGAACAGGGTGAATGGGCGGGGCATGTCAGGCTCCTTCGGAGGTTCTGGCGGGAACATGGACGAGGGCACTTTTCGCGGCGGCGGATTCCTCCACGGCGTTGAGGATGTACTGGACATTCAGCCCTTCCTCGAACGACGGCGAGGGCTGGGTTCCCTCCTGGATGGCGGTGAGGAAGTCGCGGATCTGGTGGGTGAAGGTGTGCTCCCAGCCGATGATGTGGCCCTGCGGCCACCACGCGTCCAGGTAGGGGTGGTCCGGTTCGCTGACCAGGATCCGCCGGAGGCCCTGTTCGCGTGCCGGGGCGGTGGCGTCAAGAAAGCCAAGTTCGTTCAAGTTTTCCAGGTCGAAGTGGATGCTGCCTTTGTCCCCGTAGATTTCGATCTTCAAGCTGTTCTTCTGACCGGTGGCCACCCGGGAAGCCTCCACCGAGGCGATGGCTCCGGAGGCGAGGGTCAGCGTTGCCCAGGCGGCGTCGTCGACCGTTACGTCCTCCGGGCCGTCCGGGCCCGGGCGGCGATCCACGAAGGTCTGCAGCCGGCCAATGACCTCGGTGACCTGGCCGCCCAGCAGGAAGAGGACCTGGTCCACTGCGTGGGAGGCGATGTCACCGAGGGCCCCGGACCCTGCGGTCTCCTTACGGAGCCGCCAGGTCATGGGTGCCTTCTCATCGGTCAGCCAGTCCTGGAGGTAGGCGGCACGGACGTGCCGTACCGCGCCCACCCGGCCTTCGGCGATGAGTTCCCTGGCCAGGGCCAGGGCGGGCACGCGCCGGTAGTTGAAGCCGACCATCGACTGCACACCCCGGGCGCGTGCGGCCACCGCAGCCGCGGTCATGGCCTCGGCTTCGGCGAGTGTGTTGGCAAGGGGCTTCTCGACCAGGACGTGCTTGCCTGCCTCGAGTGCAGCGATGGCGATCTCAGCGTGCATCCAGCCCGGTGCGCAGATGTCAACGATATGGATGTCGTCCCGGGCAATGACGTCGCGCCAGTCCGTGGCGGCCTCTTCCCAGCCGTACTTCGCGGCCGCCTCCGCCACCTGCCCTGCATCCCGGCCCACCAGGACCTTCTGCTCGATTGCCGGGACGTCGAAGAAACTGGCAACGTTCCGCCAAGCGTTGGAGTGGGCCTTCCCCATGAAGGCATAGCCGATGGCGGCGATGCCCAGCGGACCCTTTGTGCCTGGATCCATGGTCCCTGACGCCTGGCTCATGCGGTGCCGCCAAGGGTCTGGGTTTCCGGTGCCCAGTCCTCGGGCAGGGGAGCGGACGTGGGGGCGGAGCTTTCGACGTCGACAAAGGTGCCGGATTCGATGGATTCGGAGATGGAGACCATGCTGTCCAGGACGTGGTACGCCAGCTGCCCGGTGGCGCGGTGGGGGACGCCGGCGCGGAGGGAGCGGGCCATGTCCAGCACTCCCATGCCACGGCCGTTGGCCGGACCGGTGGCCGGGATGGTGGTCCAGTCCTCGTCACCGGCGCGCCAGAGCCTGGAGTCGCCGTCGAAGTTGTTGGGGTCCGGCAAAGAGATGGTGGCCTCGGTACCGGTGATTTCAACGAACCCCATCCGGGCCCGGGGGGATTCGAAGGAGAAAACGCTGTGCGAGGAGGCGCCGGACTCGAACTGGGCCATGGCCGAGACGTGGGTGGGCACCTCCACGCTGAACTCCTCGCCGGCTTTCGGGCCGGAGCCGATGACGCGGACCTCCTTGGCCTTGGAACCGACGGCGGCAACTTTGCGGATGGAGCCGAAGGCCTGGACCAGGGTGGTGAGGTAGTAGGGGCCCATGTCGAACAGCGGGCCTGCCCCGGACTGGAAGAGGAAGGCCGGGTTGGGGTGCCAGGACTCCGGGCCCGGGGTCTGGAACGTGGTCATCGCGGTCAACGGGGTGCCGATGTCGCCGCGCTGGATCAGCCGGAGTGCGGTCTGCAGGCCGGCGCCCAGGAACGTGTCGGGCGCGCAGCCGAGCCGGATCCCGGCAGCGTCGGCGGCCTTGAGCAGGCCCAGCCCGGAGTCCCGGTCCAGGCTGATGGGCTTTTCGGTCCAGACGTGCTTGCCTGCGTTCACGGCTGCCGTTGCCACCTCGACGTGGGCCGCCGGGATGGTGAGGTTGACGATGATTTCGACGCCGGGGTGGTTCAGCGCCTTCTCCACGCCGCCCCACTCGGGGATGCCGTATTCCCTGGCCCGGGCCTCGGCGGCCTCCTCGAACAAGTCCGCGATGACGTGGACTTTAAGGTCCGGGAAAACCGTGAGGTTGTCCAGGTACTGCTTGCTGATGTTGCCGGCGCCTATGACGCCGACACCCACCGGACCCCGGCGGGAAGAGGCTGCGGTTGCGGGGATGCTCATGCCTTGATCCCTTCGCCCGATGCCAGCAGGAACGACAGGCTTTCATTAATGCCTTCGAAGATGTCGCCGGAGTAGTCGTCGAACTCCACCACGCCCACCTCCAGGGACTTTGCGGCGGCGATCACATCTATGACCGGGACCTTCCCCTGCCCGGCGGGCTGCTGGGCCTTGGTGTCCGTGGTCAGGGGTCCGTCCTTGATGTGGATGAATTTCACCCGGTCCCCGAGTTTGGTGAGGATCTCCACCGGGTCTTGGCCGCCGACTGCCACCCAGTAGGTGTCCACCTCCAGGACCAGTTCCGGATCGAGCAGGTCCGCGAAGTATTCCAGTGCGGTCCTGCCGTCGATGATGGACTCCAGCTCCCAGGCGTGGTTGTGGTAGCCCACCCGAACACCGTATTCCGCGCCTTTCCTGGCGGCGGCGTTCAGCTGCGCTGCTGTTTCCTGGATGTCCGCCTCTTTCTGCCACCGCTCCGCCGGAATGTAGGGTTCGATGACCGTTCGGATGCCGAGGTCCCTGGCCGCTGCGAAGATTTCGTCCTGGTCCTGGCTCAGCAGCGGTGCGTGGCCGGAGGGCGCGGTGAGGCCGTTCTCCTTGAGGGCGGCGCGAAGTTCCTTGGCGGTGGCAACGAAGTTGTACGGCTCCACCTGGGAAAAACCGATCCCGGCAACCCTTCTGATGGTGCCCGGCAAGTCCTTCGAGATTGCGTCGCGGACGGTGTACAGCTGTAGTGCGTAGGACATGGTGCTCCTGGCGTTAGTGGCGGGCATTCGGCATAAAAAGCGGCGGGGCGGTCTAGTGCAAAGCTAGAAGGACTTTTGACGGACGTCAAGCAAAAGTTGTTGACGTGACAGCACGAAGTGGCCGTGTTATCTATGGTTGATGACCAAAAGCCATGGAGAAGGGGCTGCCCTCCTCGAGTACCCGGCGTCCCAGGGGCGGGCCGGAGACCTCTTCCAGCTTTTGCGGGACGGCAAGGCACGCACCAGGGCTGAGCTTGCCGGAAGCACCGGCCTTGCACGTTCCACCGTGGCATCCCGGATCGAAGCGTTGATGCTGTCCGGCCTGGTTGGGCCCGCCGGTGAGGCGAGCTCAAGTGGCGGCAGGCCGCCGTCGCGCTTTGCCTTCAACCCCTCGTCGCGCGTGGTCCTGGCCGTCGACGTCGGGGCAAGCCACGTGATCGTGGCCGTCACCGACCTGGACGGGAAGATCCTCGCCGAACAACGGTTGGCCCGGCAGGTGTCGGACGGCCCGGAAGCCGTGCTGGACCAGGTGGTGGGGCAGGGCAGGAAACTGCTCGCCTCGGCAGGGCCGAAGGCCGGCGGGCTTGCGGGCGTGGGCATCGGCCTGCCCGGTCCGGTGGAGCACGATACCGGAAAGCCGGTAAAGCCTCCCATCATGCCGGGTTGGGACGGCTTCGACGTGGTTGGCTACGTGCAGCAGTCCCTCCGCGTCCCTGTACTGGTGGACAACGATGTGAACATCATGGCCTTGGGGGAGCGGACCGCCCATTGGCCGGAGCATGGCAACTTCTTTTTCGTGAAGGTGGCCACGGGCATTGGCTCCGGAATTATCAGCAGCGGCGAACTGCAGCGCGGCGCCAACGGCACGGCCGGAGACCTGGGACATGTCCAGCTGGCGAGGGGCGTAGACGTGCAATGCGCGTGCGGGAATTATGGCTGCCTCGAAGCCCTGGCGTCAGGCCCCGCCATTGCCCGCGCTTTGCGGGAACAGGGGCTGGATGCGGCAAAGGGCTCTGATGTCCTCCGGCTCGCCTCGGACGGCAACCTACAGGCCATCCAGGCCCTGCGCCAGGCGGGCCGGGATGTCGGTGAGGTGCTGGCCACAGTGGTGAACCTCCTCAATCCGTCTGTGGTTGTGGTGGGCGGCAGCATCGCTGTGTCAGGGGAACACCTGGTGGCCGGCATCCGGGAAGTGGTGTACCGGCGGTCGCAGCCACTGGCCACCTCGCACTTGCGGATCGCCGTCTCAATCGCCGGCGACCAGGCGGCAATATTGGGTGCCAGCCGGATGGTCACCGAGTACGTTCTCTCGCCGGTGGCCATCGAGGCAACGCTTGCCGGAACAGCCGCTGCCGGCTGAGCAGCGGCTACGGCGCCATCAGCACGTCGATGAGCGGCCCGTCTGCTGGCTGGCAGGATACGCCGGAACCGCTTGGCCTCCCGCGGCACCGACAGCGTCGAGGTGTGGATCCCCGCCCGGCCCTCGTCGTACGAGGTACTTCAGCGTCAGCCGCTGATGGTGCGGACGGGGGAGCCGGCCAGCCAGGCGGTCACATCCTCGAACGCTCCGCCGTAAAACTCCCGGTAGCTCTCCTGGGTGACGTACCCAAGGTGTGGCGAGAGGGCGGTGTTGGGGGCAGCCAGCAGCGGATGCCCCGCGGGCAGCGGTTCCTCGTCGAACACGTCCAGGGCCGCACCGCGGATCCAGCCCTGGCTGAGCGCCCGGATCAATGCATCCTGGTCCACCAGCGGACCGCGGGCGGTGTTCACCAGGATCCCCTCGGGGCCCAGCAGCCGCAGTTCCGCTTCTCCAACCGTTTTCTCGGAGCGCGGGGACAACCGCAGATGGAGCGTCACCACATCCGAGGCGCGGAAAAGCTCTTCCTTGGACACCAGTCGCGCCCCGGCCTCTTCCGCCGCCCCGGCGGTGAGGTTCTGGCTCCACGCCACGACGTCCATCCCGAACGCCCGCCCGTACCCGGCCACCCGGCGCCCGATCTTCCCCAGCCCCACAATGCCCAGGGTTTTGCCGGCCAGCTCAAACCCCACGGTTGACTGCCAGGTTCCGGCCCGCAGCGAGTTTTCCTCCGCCGGCAGGTGCCGTGCGGCGGCGAGCAGCAGGGCCCACGTCAGTTCGGGGGCGGCGGTGGGCGAGCCGGGCGTGCCGCACACCGTTACCCCGTGGTCCGTGGCGGCGGCAACGTCAATGGACGCGTTGGCCATCCCCGTGGTCACCAGGAGCTGGAGGGCCGGCAGTTTCTCGAACACCTCACGCGGGAATGCCGTCCGCTCACGCATGGCAACCACAATGCTCACGTCAGCCAGCGCCGAGACCAGGGCGTCGCGCGAGGCAAAGGGCTCCCGGAACGTGGTAACGGAGACGCCCTCGGCTTCAAGCGCTGCCCAGTCCGCGAAGCCGTGCGCCACGTCCTGGTAGTCGTCAAGGATGGCAAGGCGGTGCTGCATGGCGGTGTCCTTAATCCCGAATTTCCTGGCGTGATGTTCATCGTATGGCAGGGCGCCCTCGGCACGGCCCGAAACCCCGCACCGGTGGGGCGTGATAGCAATGGGAGTGATGAAACCCCCGGTTACCCAGCACTTTGCCGCATGAGCGGCCGGTCCCTCGCCCGCATTCCCGCCAGCTGGATCCTGCTCGCCTGCATCGGTCTCCTCGCCTTGAATCTGCGGGGCCCCTTCGTGGCGGTCGCCCCGGTGGTCGGGCTGATGCAGGCAGAACTGGCATTTTCACCGGTCATGCTGGGGCTTCTGACCAGCATCCCCGTCCTCTGCTTCTCGCTGGCCGCGCCGCTGGCTTCCCTCGCGGCGAGGAAGTTCGGTGCCGAATTCGCGGTGACGCTGACCATCCTCGGGGTCCTGGCAGGCGTCCTGGTCCGCTCGGCCGGCGGCCCGGCACTGGTGGTGGCCGGAACGGTGCTGATCGGCGCCGCCATCACCGTGGGGAACATTGCGGCGCCCCTGATCATCCGGCGGGACTTTGCCCCGGCCCGGCAGGGAACCGCGATGGGGATCTACACGGCGGCGCTGAACGTCGGCTCGTTCCTCACCTCCGTGGTGACTGCACCGCTCGCGGACCTGGCCGGGTGGCGGTTTGCGCTGGGCGCGGTGGCCGTCCTGGCCGTGGCGGCCATTGTCGTCTGGACCCTTGCCGTCGGGCCCCGCAACGCCTTCCTGGTTTCCGGCGCGGACGGCACTGACACCAGGCGGCCGCCCGTCAGCGGACTCGGCTGGATTACCGCCGGACTGACGGCCGGATTCGGCGGCCAGGCCTTCTCCTACTTCGGCGTCACCGCGTGGCTCCCCAGCTACCTGCACGACGAGCTTGGCATGTCCGTGGCCGAGGCCGGCGCCGCCTCCTCCATCTTCCAGATCCTCGCCATCGTGGGCGCGCTGGGCGTCCCGTTTGCCGCCAAATATTGGGGCCCGACGGCGGTGGCGGTCACCGTGGGTGCCTTATGGCTGACCGTTCCGGTGGGGCTGCTGCTGGCGCCACAGCTGTGGTGGCTGTGGTCCGTCTTCGGCGGCATCGCCCAGGGCGGAGGCATCACGGTCATCTTCATCGCCATCATCCGGCTGGCACGCGACCAAGCCTCCGCGGGCAAGATGTCCGCCACGGTCCAGGGCCTGGGCTACGCGCTCGCCGCCGTGGCGCCGCCCCTGCTGGGTTTCGTCCACGACGTTTCGGGTTCCTGGACTCCGGCGCTGCTGGTCATTCTGGCCTCGGTGCTGGCCTTCTGCTTTGGGACCACGCTCTCCGTGCGGAAGGTGCCGAAAGGCCGGTAGCGAGGTCCCGCCGTCGTCGTTCTTTCTCCCCTCCCAGGACGCCCTCTCACTTGACCCGCTTAAAGCAGGGACGCCCGCTCAGATGATGTGCCTAAACCAGAAACGCCCGCTCACTTTCTTGAAGGAAGTGAGCGAGCGTCCGGAATAGTCGCGCAGCAAGTGAGCGGGCGTGCGTGGTTGCTCCGCCGCCGGGCCCGCCCTCCGGATTTCGGAGGTGCCTGTTGCGATAGGGCGTGCCGGCCCGGCGGACGGAAACTCTGTCAGGCCGCGGCGAGTTCCTCAACGGTCGCCTTTTCGCGGGTCTCGGTGAGGTAGCGGGCGTAGGCGGGCAGGGTGAGGAAGGACGGGAAGTCCTGGGCGAGGGTGACTTCTTCGAAGATGTCGCGGGCGTCTTCGAAGCGGTCGCCGTCGAAGCGCTCGAGCCGGGCGAATTCCTCGTCGAGCAACTGCTCCACCCATTCCTTCGTGATGATCTCGCCGTGGTCGGTGATGGCGCGGGCGTAGATCCACTGCCAGAGCTGGGAGCGGGAGATTTCGGCGGTGGCGGCGTCTTCCATGAGGTTGTGGATCGCTACTGCGCCGTTGCCGCGGAGCCAGGATTCGATGTAGCGGATCCCGACTTCGATGTTGTTCCGGATGCCCTGTTCGGTGATGGTGCCGTGGAGTGAGGCGATGTTGATCAGGGCGCGGTCGTCCGGGGTGACGTCATTGCGGAGCTTGTCGAGCTGGTTGGGCTTGTCGCCGAGGACGGCGTCGAACACCTCGCGGCATGCCGGGACGAGGTCGGGGTGGGCCACCCAGGAGCCGTCGAAGCCGTCGTTGGCCTCGCGGGTCTTGTCCGCACGGACCTTGCCGAAGGCGTTGGCGTTCGCCTCGGGGTCCTTGCGGTTGGGCACTGCAGCGGCCATGCCGCCGATGGCCATGGCGCCGCGCTTGTGGCAGGCCCGGACGAGTTGTTCGGTGTAGGCGCGCATGAAGGGTGCGGTCATGGTCACCTGGCCGCGGTCGGGAAGGACGAACCGGGGGCCGCGGGTGCGGAAGTTCTTGATGATGGAGAAGATGTAGTCCCAGCGGCCGGCGTTCAGGCCGGCAGCGTGGTCCCGCAGTTCGTAGAGGATCTCCTCCATTTCGAACGCTGCGGTGATGGTCTCGATCAGAACGGTGGCGCGAATGGTGCCCTGGTCTATGCCGAGCAGGTCCTGGGCGAGGATGAAGATGTCGTTCCAGAGCCGGGCTTCGAGGTGGTTTTCGATTTTCGGCAGGTAGAAGTACGGGCCCTTGCCCTGGGCCAGGAGGCGGTGGGCGTTGTGGAAGAAGTAGAGGCCGAAGTCCACGATGCCGCCGGCGACGGGTTCGCCGTCGATGAGCATGTGCTTTTCGGGCAGGTGCCAGCCGCGGGGGCGGACCACGATGGTGGGAAGGTCCCCGGCAGGGCGCAGCTTGTATTCCTTGCCTTCCTCGGTGGTGAAGTCGATCCGGCGTTCCAGGGCGTCGGTGAGGTTCAGCTGGCCCTTGATGACGTTGCGCCAGGTGGGGGTGGAGGAGTCTTCCATGTCCGCGAGCCAGACCTTGGCGCCGGAGTTCAGGGCGTTGATGGTCATCTTCTTGTCCACCGGACCGGTGATTTCTACGCGGCGGTCCTCCAGGCCCGGGGCCGGGGGAGCGACCCGCCAGGACGGGTCGTCGCGGATGTGCTCGGTCTCCCGCAGGAACCGGGGATCCGCGCCGGCAGCAATTTCGGCGCGCCGTGCCCGCCGCGCCTGCAGCAGTTCCTTGCGCCGCTCAGCCGTTGCCCGGTGCAGCTTCGCAATGAACTCGAGCGCGTCCGGAGTCAGCACCTCGTTCTGCCGGCAAATGGGCTGCGCGGTCAGGGTGATCCCATTGATGGTGAAAGAGTCGGTGAAGCTGTTCATTTCAAGTCTCCTTAAAGGCGAAAAGGGAAGTTCGACGGCGGTACTTGCCTGGGTGGGCGGGAAAGGGAAATCCTCCGCGTGCTATTCCCCATCCCCGCCATAAGACCTCGCAGAGCTCGGTCGACGGCGGGGACAGGGCCCCTTTTACGCACGCTTCCGGATTCCCCTTCCCGACCCGGCGACGGTCACCTCAGGGCGTACCGCCGTCGTGCCCTTTGGCGAGCAAAGCGAACGGCTCACCTTGGGCGGAAGTTGTTAGTGGAACTGGCCCTCTTCGGTGGATCCCACGAGGGCGAGGGTGGACGCGTTCGGGTTGAGCGCGGTGGAGATGGTGTCGAAGTAGCCGGTGCCGACTTCGCGCTGGTGCTTGGTTGCGGTGTAGCCGCGGGATTCGGAGGCGAATTCCTTTTCCTGGAGTTCGACGTAGGCGCTCATGCCGGTCCGGGCGTAGCCGTGGGCGAGGTCGAACATCGAGTAGTTCAGGGCGTGGAAGCCGGCCAGGGTGATGAACTGGAACGTGAAGCCCATGGCGCCGAGTTCGCGCTGGAACTTGGCGATGGTGTCGTCGTCCAGGTGCTTGCGCCAGTTGAACGACGGCGAGCAGTTGTAGGACAGCATCTGGTCCGGGAACTCGGCCTTGACAGCTTCGGCGAACTTGCGGGCCAGTTCCAGGTCCGGGGTGCCGGTCTCCATCCAGATCAGGTCGGAGTAGGGGGCGTAGGCCTTGGCGCGGGCGATGCAGGGTTCGATGCCGTTGCGGACCTTGTAGAAGCCCTCGGCGGTGCGTTCACCGGTGATGAACTCACGGTCGCGTTCGTCCACGTCGGAGGTGATGAGGGTGGCTGCTTCGGCGTCGGTGCGGGCGATGACCACGGTGGGGGTACCGGCGACGTCAGCGGCCAGGCGGGCTGCGTTCAGGGTGCGGACGTGCTGCTGGGTGGGGATCAGGACCTTCCCGCCCAAGTGGCCGCACTTCTTCTCCGACGCGAGCTGGTCCTCCCAGTGCACGCCGGAGGCGCCGGCCTGGATCATGGACTTCATCAGCTCGTACGCGTTCAGCGGGCCGCCGAAGCCGGCCTCGGCGTCGGCGACGATCGGGACCAGCCAGTCCTCGACGCTCTGGACGCCTTCGGCGAACTCGATCTGGTCGGCGCGGAGCAGGGCGTTGTTGATCCGGCGGACCACGGTGGGAACCGAGTTGGCCGGGTAAAGGGACTGGTCCGGGTAGGTGTGGCCCGAGTTGTTCGCGTCTGCGGCGACCTGCCAGCCGGACAGGTAGATGGCCCGCAGGCCGGCCTTGACCTGCTGCACTGCCTGGTTCCCGGTCAGGGCGCCCAGGGCGTTGGTGTAGCCGCCGGTCTTGTGCTCTTCGGTGAGCTGCTTCCACAGCTTCTGGGCGCCGCGCCGGGCCAGGGTGTGCTCTTCGGAGACGCGGCCGCGGAGACGGACGACGTCGGAGGCTGAGTAGTCCCGGGTCACACCTTCCCAGCGGGGGTTGGCGGCCCACTCGAGCTCCAGGGCGGCGGCCTGCGCGCTTGCAGTGTCCTGGGCGGACGGCTGCTGGGTGGGCTCAAATGCTGCAGTCATCATTGATCTCCTAGATTGAGCTCCGGAATTCGGTGGGTGGGAACCTCGTCGTTGAGGTTCCCACCGGTTTTCCGGTGCGGTGTTCTTTCCGTGTGAACTACTTTTCAGCACTTTCAACCCCCTTTCTAGCTAAAAAGAGTGGAAAGAAATGCACTTCTTCGCGTATCCTGCAGAAATGTCGCCTTCAAGCTGGAACAGGGACGTTTCCCAGCCGTCGTCCGTCCCATCCACCGACCTTGATGTCATTTCCCTGGGCCGCCGCGTCCGCCATCTGCGCAAACAGGCCGGGCTGACGCTCGATGACCTGAGCGCCGCCGTCGGGACCGCGCCCAGCCAGCTAAGCCTGATCGAGAACGGAAAGCGCGAGCCCAAACTCAGCCTGCTCCAGCACCTTGCCGGCGCCCTCGGCGTGAGCATTGACCAGCTGCTCGGAGCGGAGCCGCCGAGCCGCCGCGCAGCGTTGGAAATCGAGCTGGAACGGTACCAGCGCGGCCCCCTCTATGAGTCCCTGAACCTGCCCAAAATCCGCATCAGTTCGCGGCTGCCGCTGGATGTCCTGGAAGCCCAGGTGGGCCTGTTGCAGGAGCTCGAGCGCAAGATGAACGAGCAGGTGGCAACCCCGGAAGAAGCGCGCCGCGCGAACGGGGAACTGCGGGCGATGATGCGGGAGCGCGGCAACTACTTTCCGGAGTATGAAGCCGAGGCGCAGAAGGTCCTCAAGGAGGTGGGCTACACCACCGGCCCGCTGAGCCAGCACGTCATTGCCGACATTGCCGCGCACCTTGGTTTCACCCTGCACCACGTCGGCGACCTGCCCCATTCCACGCGCTCCGTGACTGATTTGAAGAACCGCAAAATTTACCTGACGCAGAGCCAGCGGCAGGACCACGATCCGCGCTCGGTCCTGCTCCAGGCTCTGGGCCACTACGTTCTGGGCCATGAGACACCCCGCAACTACGGGGATTTCCTGGCCCAGCGGGTGGCAACCAACTATTTCGCCGCCGCCCTGCTCCTGCCCGAGCAGGCAACGGTGGAATTTCTGCAAAAAGCCAAAGCTGCCAAGGAAATCGCCGTGGAGGACATCCGCGACGCCTTCGCCGTTTCCTACGAGACCGCTGCCCACCGATTCACCAACCTCGCCACCAAACACCTGGGTATCACCACCCATTTCCAGAAGACGCACCAGAGCGGCATCATCTACAAGGCCTACGAGAACGACGGCGTGAACTTCCCGCAGGACCATACCGGCGCCATCGAGGGCCAGCCGTCCTGCAAGGCGTGGACGTCGCGCGCCGTGTTCGATGTGCCGGACAAATTCAGCGCCTACAGCCAGTACACGGACACCCCCTCGGGCACCTACTGGTGCACGGCCCGCACGGAACGCTCGGCCACCGGCGAGTTCTCGCTGAGCATCGGGGTGCCCTACCAGCACGTGAAGTGGTTCCGCGGGCGCGAAACCACCGCCCGGGCCACCTCCAACTGCCCCGACCCCACGTGCTGCAAGCGCCCGCCGGAGGCCCTCACCGCCGAATGGGCCGGTAATGCCTGGCCTTCAGCCCGCGCCCACTCGCACCTCCTGGCCGCGATGCCGCCGGGAGCCTTTCCCGGCGTGGACGAGACGGAGGTATACAGCTTCCTGCAGGCCCACTCCGGAAGCTGATGGCGCCCTTTATCCGTGCAGCGCCCGGTAGGCGTCAACCGCGGCCGGATGGAGCGGGATGCCGGCCGTGTTGATCAAGGTTTCCGGGCTGAGGAACTGGACGCCCAGGCTGGATTGCGGGATCAGTTCGCCGGCGTGGTGCACCAGCAGCTGGACGGTCCGTTCCACCGTGGCGGCATCCAGGTCCGCCCGGCACAGCAGCAGGTTCGCGGCGCCCACCGTCCAGACCGCCGGCACGCCGGGATAGCTGCCCTCGGGAATGAGCACGCGGTCATACTGCGCCCCGTGCCGCTTGCGCAGCTCCGGCAGCAGCGCCGAAAGGTCCAGCAGTGCCAGCGGCACCTCCTGCTGGGCGGCGGCAACCGCGGCGGTGGGCACGCCGCCGGACCAGAACAGGGCATCCACCGTGCCCGCCTTCAGGGCGGCCAGGCCGTCGTTCAGCCCAAGGCTTACGACGGTGACCGTCCCGTCCGCGGTTGCGCCACCCGCCGTCCGGGCATCCAGGCCTGCTGCCGCAAGGATCCGCGGGGTGGTTAGGGAAGTTCCGGATCCCGGCTGGCCGACAGCCACGGTCCGGCCGGCCAGCTGGGACAGATCCACAATTCCGCTGTCCCCGCGCACCACACAATGGACGTAGTTTTCGTAGACCTTGCCCAGGGCCGCCAACGGTACCGCCTCCGTGCCGGGTTCCGGGGCTGCGGCTGCCGCATCCGCAAGAGCGACCCCGAACGTGGCCCTGCCGCCACGGAGCTCGGCCAGGTTGTCCAGGCTGCCGCCGGTGGACACCGCCTCAGCCTTGTCCGCCACGCCATGGCGCTCCAGGGACGCAGCCAGGAGGGTGGAGAACTCAAGGTAGAACCCGCCCGGCTCGCCGCCGGCCACGGTCAGCAGGCCGGGACGTTGTCCCGAGCAGGCGGCCAGGGCTGCCGGCAGCACGGCGGCCGCCGCCGCTGCCAGGACGGTCTTGAAGAGCACCCGCCGGGAAGGAACCAGCGCGGGAAAGCAGTCATCCATCGGCCAGCCCTTTTTCCGGGCCGGAAGCCGGGCGGGCAGCAACCGAAGGAGCTGCCGGGAATTCCAGCCGGGCGCACAGGCCGTGGGGCGCCACCTCAGCGAGCACCAGCCGGCCGCCGTTGGCTGCGGCGAGTTCGCCCACAATGGTCATCCCCAATCCCGTCCCGGGCACCGGTGCATGGCGTGGTGCGCGCCAGAACCTCGTTGCGGCACGGGTTCGTTCCTGCTCGGAAAGGCCCGGCCCGTCGTCGGAAATTTCCACTATGACCCGGTCCCGCTGCCGGCGGACCGCAGCGGTGACCGTGGCCCCGGCGGCGTATTTGATGGCGTTGGTGAGGAGTTCCCCCACCATCTGGCCCAGTTCCGCCGGGTGGCAGGCGACTTCCGCCGGCGGGGTGGGAGCCTCGGCCAGGACCAGCCGGCACCCCGCACGCCCTGCGGCAGGAGCGGCGCGCTCAACTTCCCCCTGCAGGACCGGGAAGGGGTCGGACGGTTCGACGGCCGGCCGGGAACCAGCGCTGAAGGGCCGCGCCGAATCCTCGGAAGCCCGGTGTTCCGCGGCCGCAAGCTTCAGCACCCCGTCCAGGATGTCCTCCACCCGCTCCAGCTCCGCCATCACATTCTCCGCGGCTTCGCGCTCGCGGGCGGTCTGGAGCTCGAGCTGCAGCACATCCAGCCGCAGCCGCAGTGCCCCAATGGGGTTCCGCAGCTGGTGTGAGGTGTCCGCAATCAGTTGGCGTTGCGACTCGATGCTGGCGCCGACCGTGCGCGCCATTGCGGTGAAGGACCGGCTCAGTTCGCGCAGTTCGGGCGGACCGTCCTCCGGCAGGCGGCCTGCACGCCCTGTCCGTGCCAGCTCGGTCACTGCCGAGTTCAGCCGGAGGACCGGCCGCAGCACCCAGGAGGTGACCCGTGCGGCAGCCAGCAGGAGGACCGCGGCCACCGCGACGGCGGCAGCCCCCACCAGGAGCCAACGCCCGCGGAGCTTCTGGCGCGCCGTATCCAGGTGGACGTCCAGGACCACACCGCCCAGGACCTGGCTGGCGCTGCCGAACGGCCGGAAGATCAGTTCGGAGCCGGACCCGAAGGGCCCCAGCGGGGCAAGGGCCGTATCGGTGACATTGAGACCGGCCCGGGACAGCGCGTCCTGAACATCTGCCCGGTCTCCTGCCAGGCCGCCTGACGCCAGGATGCCCTGCTGCAGCCGCACCACAACCCCCTCCCCGTAAAGGCCGGAGTAGGTGTCCATCTCCCGTTGCAGCTGCACTGTGTCCCCGTCGGCGGCAGCGTCGAAAGCCACCTGCGCCAGCCGGTTCAGGGATGCGGCCCTGTTGATCTGGACTTCCTGGGTGAGTTCGCGGGCGGCGCTTCCCAGGATGGTGCCCGAGACCAGGAAGACCACCATCAGGCACAGCACGCTGAGGACGCCGAGAACGCGCGGCCTCACCGGCTCTCCGCTTCCACCCGGTAGCCGACGCCGCGGACATTGATGATGAACCCGGGCTTCTGCAGCTTGGCGCGGAGCCCGGTGAGGTGGACATCGAGCGACCGGGAGGAAGCCAGGAACGCGTCGCCCCACAAGGCGTCAAGGATTTGCTCCCGGGTCACCACTGACCCCGCATTCCGGGCCAGGAGGGCCAGCAGGCCGAATTCGGTAGCCGTCAGCGGCAGCAGGGCCCCGTCCTTCGCAGCGGTCCGCCGGTCCAGGTCCACCTCCACGTCATCCAGGACAATGGTGTGCGGGGTGCTTCCGCTGCCACGCCGCATACGCCTGGTCACTGCTTCGATCCGTGCCAGCAGTTCCACGAGCTTGACCGGTTTAACCAGGTAGTCGTCAGCGCCGGAACGAAGGCCCAGCACCACGCTGCGTTCGTCGTCGCGCGCTGTCAGGATCAGGATGGGGCAGTCGGTAACCTGGCGGAGCTTCCGCAGCACCTCCAGCCCGTCCATGTCCGGAAGGCCCAGGTCCAGGAGGATCACGTGGAAGTTCCGGTGGGCCAGCAGGGCGTCCGCGCCACGCGACACCCTGGTCGCTTTCAGGCCCGCCGTCGCCACACCGGCTGTGAGGGCGCCGGCCATGGCGTCGTCGTCCTCGACGATCAACACGTCCATTGCCATCTTCCTTGTCCTTTGCCGGGGTTGAGCCGTCCCCGCCTTTGGAGACTACCTTCTGGCGGGCGTTTTTTCCCGGACGGGCCTGAATCCTAAGGAAGTGTTAGGAAAGCAGCCGCCGCGTTGGTTGTGCCGTGCGTCACCCATAGTTTGGTGGGGGTCCTCCGCGCTTTCGGAAGACTGTTCACGCAAGGAAGGTTCATTGATGAGCACCGAACAAGCAGCGCCGCCGAACAGTGCGGCCCACCCTGGGGCACCCCTCACCGAAGCAGCGCAGACCCGCCGGGCCGTGGGCAACATCCTCAAAGGCTCCGCCGGCAACCTGGTGGAGTGGTACGACCTCTACGTCTACACCGTCTTCGCAGCCTACTTCCAGGCCCACTTCTTCAATTCCAAGGACGACCTGCAGGCCGGGCTGGAGGCAATGGCTGTCTTCTCGACGTCGTTCCTCATGCGGCCCATCGGCGCCTGGTTCTTCGGCCGGTACGCCGACCGCAACGGCCGCAAGGCAGCCCTGACCCTCAGCGTGACACTGATGTCCGCGGGCTCGTTCGCCATCGCCGTGCTGCCCACCCAGGATGTCATCGGTATCTGGGCCATGGTGCTGCTGGTGCTGGTCCGCCTGCTGCAGGGCTTCTCTGTGGGCGGCGAGTACGGCACCAGCGCCACCTACATGTCCGAAGCCGCCACGTCGCGCCGCCGCGGCTTCTTCTCAAGCTTCCAGTACGTGACCCTGGTGGGCGGCCAGATGCTGGCCCTGCTGGTCCTGGTGATCCTGCAAAACACCGTCGGCGGTGAAGCGCTCAACGAGTGGGCCTGGCGGATTCCGTTCGCACTGGGCGGCGTGGCAGCCTTGGTGGTGCTGTGGCTCCGCCGGTCCATGGAGGAAACCGTCTCCGCGGACCAGATCCGTGCGGCTCACGTCCAGGCTCCGGGCGAAGCCCAGCCGGGAACGCTCAAGCTGCTGTTCACCAGCCACTGGCGGCCGCTGCTGATTTGCATCGGCGTCACGCTGGGCGGAACCGTGGCGTTCTACACGTACACCAACTTCATCCTGAAGTTCATGAACGATACGTCCGGCATCGCCAAGACCGACACCTCAGTGATCAACTTCTGGGCACTGTTCATCTTCATGCTGCTGCAGCCCGTCTATGGCCTGATCTCGGACAAGATCGGGCGCAAGCCGCTGCTCGTCTGGTTCGGCATCACCGGCGTCCTTTTCACCTGGCCACTGCTCTCCACGCTCTCCGGCACCAAGGACCCCTTCACCGCGTTCCTGCTGATGATGGGCGGACTGCTGATCGTGGGCGGCTACACCTCCATCAACGCGCTGGTGAAGGCGGAGCTGTTCCCGGCCTCCATCCGTGCCCTGGGCGTGGGCCTGGGCTACGCGATTGCCAACTCGCTCTTTGGCGGCACGGTCCCGCTGATCGGCGCGGCGTTGCAGAAGGCAGGCCAGGTGGAGCTCTTCTTCACCTACGTCACTGCCGCCATCGCCATTTCGCTGGTCGTCTACATCTTCGCCCTCAAGAACAAGAAGGCCACGCACCTGGACAGGGAACAGGGCGACGCCTGGGCCGCCGCAAAGACGGACGACGCCGGCACCCTGGCAGGTGCCAACCGCTAGGTAGGGCGCGGCGCCGGTGGTGTTCGACGCCGGCGCCGCGTGCCGCCGTCGAACGCGCCCGGCCGGAGTGATGCGCAGGGGAACGCCCGGCTTCGCGGCGTGACCGAAACGACCGCAAACCGTAACCCTTCCGGCATCGTCCGGCAGCCGGCCCCCTGCTCTACTGGAACCATCCGGTCCTTCGTGGCGGTACTGCCGCGGCCTAACTGCCTGGGAAGCACAGGGGAAGACATGAACGTTCCACGGCGTGCGGTGCTGGCAATGCTGGGGCTTGTGGCTGTGCTTCCCGCTTGCGCGGCCGCGCCCCCGGAGCTGGTGACGGCACCTGGGGTGGAACGGGTCTCGCTGGACGCCGCTGCCTATCCTGCTGAAATTGGTGCCCTGCGCACCTCCGCCTACACGCTGGGTGCGGCCCTCCTTGCCGACGGCGGGGACGGCGCCGCGGGTAACGTCATCGCAGCACCCGGAAGCCTGCTTACAGCGCTGCTGATGCTTCGCTCCGGAGCGGGCGGCGAGGCGGCCGCGGAACTTGACCGCGTCCTCGCCCTTCCCGGAGCACGCCGCGACGAGGCAGCGAACGCCTTGCTAGCCGCCGTCGAAATATACGACGGCGATCCCGGCGCCGTTGACGAAGACAATCCGCCACGGAAGCCCGTCATCCACCTTGCCAACGGGCTCTTCCTGGACAGGCACACCCCGGTGGGCGAGGGCTACCTGGCCGGCCTGGCCCGGCACTACGGTGCGGGCGTCCACATGGTCGAGTTCCGTGACCGGACCGCAACTGAACCCGCCATCGATGCATGGGTGGACAGGAACACGGGCGGGCGCATCAAGAAAGCCCCGGCCAAGTTCGACCCCAGGAACACCTTCAGCCTCCTCAATGCCATCTATTTCGCCGCGGCCTGGAACACCCCCTTCGACCCTGCGGACACCACTGACAGGCCTTTCACCACCGGAAACGGCGACGTGGCGAGTGTTCCAACAATGAGCCAGGCAGTGGGGATGAAGTACGCCGAGAGCGAGCGGTGGCGGGCGGTGGACCTCCCCTATGCGGAGGGAGCCGTGATGCGCCTGGTGCTGCCGGCTGCCGAAACCCCCGCCGGACCGTCCGCGGATGAGCTGGCCCGGATTGGTGAGGCGCTGGAGTCCGCCCCGGTCCAGCCCGTCCGCATCACGGTGCCCCGCTGGGACCACAAGAGCAGCTTCGACCTTCGGAAGGTCCTGGAAGCCATGGGCCTGTCCCGCACGCTCACCACGGAGACGGACTTCGATGCGATCCAGCCGGGGCTGAAGCTGACGCAGGCCGCCCAGGCCGCCAACATCACCGTGGCGGAGAAGGGGACTGTGGCGGCCGCCGTCACGCAGCTGAATGGACGGGCCGTCAGTGCACCGCCCGAGCCCGCCGTGTCGATCGCCTTCGACCGGCCGTTCCACTACCAGATCGTCCACGGCGGAACGGGGCTGCCGCTCTTCATGGGGAAGGTGGCCGACCCGCGTTCGTGACCGGGCCGGGCGGGCGGTTAGCGCGGGCCGCCCTGCCAGAGTGCGTCAAACGGCGCGCCGGACGCCACGCGGTTCTGGATCCCGGCCGTCACGAATTCCTTGGCGGTACGGGCGGCTTCCAGCGGTGACGAACCCTTGGCCAGTTCTGCTGTGACGGCGGCGGCAAGCGAGCAGCCCGCACCGGAGACGGCCACATCGCCCACCTTCGGCGCCCTCAGGACTTCCAGCGTCTGGCCGTCATAAAAGACGTCGACGGCGTCCGGGCCAGCCAGCCGCACCCCGCCCTTGGCCAGCACTGCCGCGCCGCTGAGCTCATGGATGCGCACGGCGGCTGCCTTGAGGGATTCGACGTCGGTGATTTCCAGTCCGGACAGCGACTCCGCCTCGAAGTGGTTCGGCGTCACGAACGTGGCCAGCGGCAGGATCTGCGCCTTCAGGGCCTGGTCCGTGTCCAGGGCGTGGCCTGGCTCCTGGCCCTTGCAGATCAGGACCGGGTCCAGGACCACATTCCCAAAGTCGTTGTCCTTCAGTGCACCGGCAACAGTGGCGATGGTGGCAGGGCTGCCGAGCATCCCGATCTTCACCGTGTCCAGCACGGACGGCGCGCCCGAGGCCGGCCCGTAGGCCGCGGTGGTTGCCTCCAGCTGGTCGGAGATCACCTGCTGGTCCACAGGCACGAAGCGGTGGTTCCAGCTGTCGGCGGGATTGAACGAGACGATGCAGGTCAGGTTGGCGATGCCGAAGACGCCCAGCTCCTGGAAGGTCTTGAGGTCGGCCTGCGCACCGGCACCGCCGGTTGCTTCGGAGCCGGCGATGGTGAGCACCACGGCCGGGCTGGTGACGTGCGGCATTGCATCAGCGGAAACGGAAGTCATGCACCCATCCTGCCATCCGGCGTCGGCCGTTTTCCTTGTGTGGCAGTACAGCGGCGGCTGACCGGGGGTGTTCAGGGCGACAAGGGAGCCGGCCTGCCCGAGCTTCTAACGGAGGGTAAGTTCCGCTCGAACCCGCACGCGTGCAGGTGGGAGAATAAGGCGACAGTGCTAATACAGCCGGTGTCCCACCTGCTTTCAGACGCCGAGCGAACCACTACGAAACGGACTTCCCATGCCATCTGCCTCCGGCCAGAATGCCCTGCCCGAAACCTCCGCCGCTTCAGGCGCCGCGCGCTTCGCCTCCATCGGGTCCCCGTACTTCGGGATCATGCTGGCAATCATGGCGGTGGTGCTGATCCTGTCCAACATCGGCGCCTCCAAAGGGGTGCTCCTGGGGCCGATCATCACGGACGGCGGCTTCTTCCTCTTCCCGCTGGCGTACATCCTCGGCGATGTCATCAGCGAGGTCTACGGCTTCAGGGTGGCGCGGAAAGCCATCGTCACCACGTTTGCGCTCTCGGTGTTCGCCTCGCTTTGCTACTGGGTGATCATCGCCCTTCCCGGATTCGACGACGACTTCGGCGCCTCCAAGCAGGCCGCCCTTGAGGGTGCCTTGGGTCCGGTGCCGCAGATCGTGCTGGCCTCGCTGCTGGCGTTCCTTGCCGGCCAGACCATCAACTCGTGGATCCTGGTGCGGATGAAGGCCCGTACGGGGGAGAAGTCCCTCTGGGCCCGGATCATGGGCTCCTCGGTGGCGGGCGAGTTCGTGGACACCTTGATCTTCTGCAGCATCGCAGCGTCGGTCATCGGAATCACCGACTTCGGAATGTTCGTGAATTACGTGGTGGCGGGCTTCGTGTACAAGACCCTGGTGGAGTTCATCCTGGTCCCGGTCACATCGCTGGTGATCGGCTGGATCAAGAAGCGGGAACCCAGCTACGGGGCGGCCAAGATCGTCGCGTAAGCCCTCCGCCCCCTGATTCGGCGAAGTCGCCGGAACGCGCCCAGCCCGCCGGGCGGCTCCGGCGGGCTCGTGGCAATCCGGCGATTTCGACGACGGGGCTATCGCCGGAGCGCGGTCAGGATCCGGACTTTGAACTCCTGCTCGCGAAAGAGGTCTTGCCATTTCACGCGCACGAATTTCCAGCCGTCCTCCGTCAGGGCATTCTCCCGCTGCCGCTCCAGGAACAACACATCGGCCGTCGGCTTGTAATCGAAGTACTTGGTTTTTCCGTCAAATTCGAGGGCAACCTTCTTCTCCTTCCACGCGAAGTCCAGACGGTACCGGCCTGCCCGGGTACTGACCTCAACCTGCGGTTCGGGAGCAGGCAGTTTCAGACGGGAAATGAGTTCGCGGGTAAGCGTTTCACCAGGCGATTCGGACCTAGGATCGGCGTTGGCCAGTGCCTTACGGAGGTTCCTTATACCGCGGCGCCCATGGAATCCCTCTGCCATGCCATGGATTAGCGACAGATCCGCGCCTAGCCTCAGGGCGTGATCCATGAGCACCAGGGCCTGCTGATAGTTCAACATCATCGCGCAGTCCACCACGGTCCGTTCGAGCGACGTGACCCGCAGATTCTCCATGACCGTAACGTCGGCGTCCGTGTAAGGCATGGTGTGCCCGCGGACATCTGGACCGAGGCGTTCGCTGGAAGGCTGGACCCGCAGCAGGATATGGACCACATCGCTGACGTTCCAGAGGAATAAACGGTGGAGTCGCGCGGCCGATGTGTGGCTGTAGACATAGTCTCCCGAGGACGTCGTGAGCGTTCCGTGCGCGTGGGCGTAGATCAACTGCAGGCTGCGCAGCGGGGCCGACTGCCTGTCCCACAGCTCTCCGCGGATGTAGCAGCCATAACGAAGCCGGACCAGCTTCCCGTGTTTTAGTAATAGTTTGATGGTTCGCGAATTGAGGCCCTTTTCGTGCAACTGGGCCGTGCGCCACATGTTTCCGGTGCTCGGAAGCGCAGGAAGCGGGACTGGCTGGGACTGCATCATCCATCCAGACTGCTGGGCCGTGGCTGGTTCTGGCAGGCGCCGTGGTCGCCATGTGGAAAACCCTGCTCGCTGGAACGGATCCAGGTCGCCGGAGCGCTCCAGCGGAATGGCAGCGTTCCGGCGATCTCTATGCGGGGAACCGTCGAAACGGCTTCTGCTAGCGGGGCTAGGAGTAGTACCGGGCCAGGGTTTCGGCCTTGAAGTCGAAGAACGTCCCGGCCTCGATCGCGAGCCGGGCGTCGTCCACCATCTTCACCACGAACCGCTCGTTATGGATGGAAATCAGGGTGGCGGACAGCATCTCCTTGGCCTTGAACAGGTGGTGGATGTACGCCCGGGAGTAATGGGTGCAGGCATAGCAGTCGCAGCCCTCCTGCAGCGGCCCGAAGTCGCGCTTGTATTTTGCCCCGGACAGGTTGAACCTCCCGTGCGGGGTGTAGAAAGCGGAGTTCCGCGCAACCCGGGTGGGGGAGACGCAGTCGAAGGTGTCGGCGCCGTTCTCAATGGCGGTGAAAATGTCGTCCGGCTCGGAAATGCCCAGCAGGTGGCGCGGCTTGTCCTCCGGCAGTTCCTCGTTGCACCACCGGACGATAGTGCCCAAGTTCTCCTTCTCCAGGGCACCGCCAATCCCGTACCCGTCAAACGGCATGGCGCCCAGGTCCCGGCAGGCCTTGCGGCGCAGGTCCTCGTACTGCGCGCCCTGGATGACGCCGAACAGGGCCTGGTACGGCTTCCCCTCCCGTTCGGTGGTGAGCCGGAAGTGCTCGTCGATGCAGCGCAGCGCCCACAGCCGGGTCCGTTCCAGGGACTCCTCCTGGTAGCCGCGGGAGTTCTGCAGCGTGGTCAGCTCGTCGAAGGCGAACATGATGTCCGCACCGATTTGGTGCTGGACCTGCATGGAGATTTCGGGGGAGAACCGGTGCCGGTCCCCGTTCAGGTGCGACTTGAACCAGACGCCGTCGTCGTCAATATGGGCGAGCCGCTCCTTGCCGGGTGCCACGGCGTCGTCCGGCCCCGAGGCGTCCACCGACTTCATGTCAATGACCTTCTTGAACCCTGAGCCGAGGCTCATCACTTGGAACCCGCCGGAGTCCGTGAAGGTGGGCCCGGGCCAGTTCATGAAGGCGCCAAGCCCGCCGGCCTCGTCCAGGATGTCAGCACCGGGCTGCAGGTAGAGGTGGTAGGCGTTGGCCAGCAGCGCCTGCGCCCCGAGGTCCGCCATGGATTCCGGCAGCACCGCCTTGACCGTGGCCTTGGTTCCGACGGCGATGAAGGCTGGCGTCTGGATCTCGCCGTGGGGAGTGGTGATGGTGCCGGTGCGGCCCAGGAATTCGCCGCCGTTGTCCGCCACCTGGGCGGCAGTGGGCGGGCAGGATTCAGCGAGCCGGGTGCCCACGGTGAAGGAAAACCCGGACTGCTCCGGCAGGTGTACGGGGGGCTGCGCGGAGGCCGCAGATGGAGCGGAACTGGGGTTGGCTGGCACCGTACCAGTGTGCCAGCAATCGGTACAGCGCCAGCAATCGGTACAGCGCCAGCAATCAGCGGGGGCGCCGGCAATCCATGCAGCGCCAGCAGTTAGTAGGGCGCCGGAAAACCAGCCAGGCCCGTCAGCTCACCGGCTCGGACGCGGAGTAGTTTTCGGCCCGCCAGGAGTCCCAGGACGAACGGATGGAATCAAGCTTTGCAGCTCCAAGGTCATAGGTGGAGACGATGACCATGGACCCTTCACCCTCCTCACGCACGTCCTTGATGGCGGGATGGTCCGCCACCACCAGGAGCCCCTCGCCGTGTTCCGCGTAGTTGTGGACGGTGAGCCCCACCTGGTGGCTGGTGCGGTACCAGACCTTGCCGCTGATTTCTTCCCCGGTGCCCAGGCGCAGCTGGTATGGCTCACCGGGTGCCGGCAGGTCCGTCAGCCCGAGCTTTTCGATCGCCGACCCCTGGCCCTCGGTCAGATGCAGGAATAGGGTGTGGCGCTTGCCGTGCGGGTGGCGTTCCAGCGCGAACCGGAGCTGCTGCAGGAACGTTAGCCAGCCTTGGGTGATGTCCTCGTCCCAGGCCGCCCACTCCGAGTTGTGGTCCAGCGCCCCGCGCGTCACGCTGACCTGGGTGCCGCCCGGAACGGGATGGAGCTCGAACGTGTCGCCGCCGTGCACGGTCAGGCTGGTGTGGTCCGGGGCTTCTTCCACGTCGCCGGAAAAGTAGATCTCCTTGATTTCGGCATCCAGGTCCTCGGCCTGCCAGCCGTGCCATTGGGCCACCTTGGACGGTTCACGCAGCATGGTCCAGACCTGCGGTGCATCGGCGTTGATCACTACGCTGAGATTGTTCGTCATAGCCCCGAATGTACAACTCCGGCCCGGCCCCGGGTAGGGGCAATTTGCTCAGGAGCGGACGGCCTCAAGTTCGTTGCTGATCCGTCGCTCCAGCTCGCCCATGCCGATGGTCTCGGACCCGCCGTGCGCCCTCAGGAACAGCAGGGATTCGAGCCGGAGCAGCCGCCATTCCCGCTCGGCGTCGTGGTTCGAGTTGTCGATGGACCGGAAAATTTCCTTGTCGTACAGGTTGGGCTCGTTGAGCGAGCGCTGCCGGACTTTGGCCGCCATCCGTGCCTTGAACGGGTCCGTTTCATGGCTTTCGGGCGTCCGGATCAGTTTTTCGTAGACCGCTGCCCGCTCATTCTGGCCGTCCTGCCGGCAGATGTAGCTGGCCAGTGCCAGGGAGGCCTCCACCGATGTCCAGCGCCCGGGGTTTCCGTCGTACGGGAGGACGGTGAGGAGGTCGGCAACCGCCAGCGCGCCCTCGGCATCCTTGAGGGTGACGAACAGTTCGTGCGCGAGGTCGCTGAGGTCCTTCAGGCAGCTGCCGGACTTCAAATTGATGCCTTTGGACAACCGGTCGGTCAGCAACTGGACTCCGGTGGCGTCCGGATGCGCATGCGCGGCGGCTTCCACGACGGACTCGGGGGTGCCGTCCGGGGCCGGGATCAGTGCGAGCTCTTCTTCGCTGGGAACATTGGCGGCCGGCGGAACCGGCGGCAGGGGAGGCACGACGACGGCGGGCGCCGCAGACGTGATTGCCGCCTCGCCGCCGGGCTGCTCCTGCCCGGCTTCAGCCCGGTGCGCCAGCCCGGCCTGTGGACCTGGTTCTTCCGCGGGCGCATCCTCCCTCGGCGCGGCGGCCAGCGAAAGGTGCGTGGCGCCGTCGGACGCTGTGGCGGAACCTGGCTCGATGGTGGTGACGGTGGCGCCCACGGCAATCCGCAGGGTTCCGCCGCCGGCAAGGCTTGCGAGCACCAGCGCGGGAGACCCGAAATCGTCCCGTTCCAGCTCAACCGCCTGGATCTCCGCCGTCCGTTCACCGTCGGGCAGGAGGATGAGGCTGCCGGTGGTCAGGGATCCAGCCTGCAGCTCACGATGGTTCCGGGCGGCTGGTGTTTCGGTCATGGGAGTCCTTAAGTTCTCTTGCGGTCCGCCGTCCAGTCTACAAAGGCGGGCGGCTTATTCGCGGGACCCCCAGGTTCCGGCGGGGTTGTCAGGAGCCGACGCCGGCGAATGCCAGGGCCTGGCGGATCAGGCCGCCGCGGCCGCCGGAAAACTCCATCTGGACGCCGGGGCTGAGGACTTCCTCGGGGGTCATCCAGGTCAGTTCCAGGGCATCCTGGCGCGGCTCGCATTCTCCGGTCACGGGAATGACGTAGGCCAGCGATACGGCGTGTTGCCGGTCATCGGTGAAGCCGGTCTGGGACGGGGCCGGGAAGTATTCGGCCACCGTGAAGGGGACCGGGCTGATGGGCAGCTGCGGGAACGCCAGCGGCCCGAGGTCCTTTTCCATGTGCCGGAGGAGGGCGGCGCGGATGGTTTCGCGGTAGATGACGCGGCCGGACACCAGGGAGCGGACCATGGTCCCGTCCTCGTCGGCCTGCAGCAAGGTGCCCACTTCGTTCACGTAGCCCAGCGGATCCAGCCTGACCGGCACGGCCTCCACGTACACCATGGGCAGCCGCCCGCGCGCCTCAAAGAGGTCTTCTTCGGAGAGCCAGCCGGGATTCGGGTCAGGTGTGCGCACGTTCATGGTCTATTTCTACCCCATGGGACGGTGCTGGGAGATCCAGACTGTCGCGGGCACGGAGGGCGCGCCGGGCCCGGCCGCGTCCGGGTTGGCCACATGGAGGGTGCTCCCGAAAGCCTCCTCGGTGAGGCTTGCCTCAAGTCCAGCGGCGGTGAGCCGGTCCCGCAGCGGGGCCAGGCCGCCGTCGTACTCGAAGCCCAGTCCGGACCGCGGCGGCCCGGACGCCGGGCGCACCAGGAGGACTCCGCCGTTCTTCGCGGTGAAGTCCGCGGTTTCGTCGTTGTCCGGCACCGGCCGCGGCCGGGCGCCGATGTGCTGCAGGGTGCGGGCGGCGGCGTCGGCCTCCTCCGTGAACCAGACCCCGACGACGGCGAGCGCCGGGTCCGCGCCCGAGTCACCATCGACGGTGGCGGCTTTGTCCGCCAGGAAGGTGAACCCGTCAGGCGCCGTGATCCGGCAGGCTTCGCCGTGGGATTCGGTGACCAGCTCGGCGGGTGTTGCTCCGTCGTCCTGGGCCGCGAGGTTGGTGCGGCGGGCGAACTCGGCCAGGTCGCCGGCTTCCACTGCCAGCGCCGTGGTCCCGTCTTCCGCAGCCCCCTGGGGAACCTCGTGCAGGGCCAGCCTGCCGGCACCGGCGTCGTAGACGCGGAAGCCGCCGTCGCCCTCCGTCAGGACCAGGCCCAGGGTGGTCAGCAGCCGGTCCCAGGACTCGATGTTGGACGTGTAATGCAGGGGGCGGACGCGAAGCATCGGTTTGTCCTTCATCTCGGCAACAGTGCGATGAGCCCCATGATGCCACGGGCGGGGCGCGAAGGGGATGGGGCTTGTGCGCCGGCAAAGCACGGGCAGAATAGGCGCATGGCCATCGAACTCGAGGAACTGCTGGTGCCCGATGCTGCCGCCTGGCGGAGCTGGCTGGAGGCGAACCACGGGAGCAGTCCCGGAGTGTGGCTGGTGCTGCACAAGAAGGGCGGGCAGGTCACCGAACTCGACTACGCCGCGGCCCTCGATGAGGCGCTGTGCTTCGGCTGGATCGACGGCCAGGCCCGGCGCCGGGATGACGAAAGCTCCTACCAGCGGATGACGCCGCGCGGTCCCCGCAGTGCATGGTCGGCCCGGAACGTCACGTACGTGGCGCGCCTGGAGGAAGCGGGAAAAATGACCGACGTCGGCCGGGCCGCCGTCGACGCCGCGAAGGCCGACGGACGGTGGGACAAGGCATACGCGGGGCAGGCGACGGCGGAAGTCCCCGCGGACCTGGCGGCTGCCATCGCCGCCGTTCCGGCAGCCCAGGCCATGTTCGATGTCCTCACCAGGACCAACCGGTTCGCCCTGATCCACCGGACGAACTCGGTGAAGCAGCCTGCCACCCGTGAGCGCAAAATCGCGGGTTTCGTGGAAATGCTGGCCCGGGGCGAGGCCCCGTACCCGCAGAAGCAGCGCCCAGGCGGAGCCGGGTAAACCCTTATTGGGTTTTTGTCCAGAAATGGTGACTTCCAGTGCCCGAAGGGCCGCATATCTGGACAAAAGCTCCTCCCTTAGGGAGGGATGTGCGCGACACGATTGGGGTTCCGGATAACGAACCGGTAACATTAATGGCTCACTTGCACTGGTGCCGTTCCCCGAGCCGGGGGACGGCACTTGCGCGTTCAGCGACGGATTGAATTTCATGCCCCGACATACCCTCGGACCGGTACTTCCCGCCCTCAAACGCTTCGCCGCCAACCGCCGCCTCCTGGTGTGGACGGCAGCTGCCGCGGCTGTCCTCGTCCTGGCAGTCTCGCTGGTGCTCGCCGGCAACGCCAGGCCTGGCCCTGCCGCCACTGCCGGACGCGTGCTTGACGCGGTGGCGGCCGCCCAGGCCGCTGCCATGGACCGCAACGGCGGCTATGCCTCCCTGTGGCTCAAGGGCAATGATGCGACCCTGGCTGAACGCGGTGGGGCCGTTCCAGCAGAAGGCGCCGAGGATGTCCGCGCCATCGAGTGCGGGACAGGGTGGCTGGCGGGTGTCCGCGTGGAAGGCAAGGTTTTCCTGCGGAGCAGCGCGGCCTCCGATCAGGTGGAAGAGGACGCTGAGGCAGTCCGGCTCCCCGAGTGCATCAGCCCGGAAGCCCGGGATGCCCTGCTCATAGACCTGGGCGCCGGCAAGTCCTGGCCGAAACCGGACACTTCGGCACTCGAGGCGCCGGCGGAGGACCCCGGGTTCCGTCCCGCCTACCACCTGACGCCGGACCAGCGCTGGATGAATGACCCCCAGCGGCCGTTCTTCCTGGACGGGCTCTGGCACTACTACTACCTCTACAACGTGGACTACCCCGAGGGGAACGGCACCGAGTGGTTCCACGCCACCAGCACGGACCTGGTGCACTGGAACAACGAGGGCGTGGCAATCGAGAAGTTCCGCAACGGCCTCGGGGACATTGAAACGGGGTCCGCCGTGGTGGATACGGAGGGCACCGCGGGCTTTGGCAAAGGGGCCGTGATCGCCGTCCTCACCCAGCAGCATGACGGCGTCCAGCGGCAGTCGCTGTTCTACTCCACGGACAACGGCTACAGCTTCCAGAACTACGAACAGAATCCGGTCATGGAGAACCCCGGCGCCGAGCACTGGCGGGATCCACGGATCGTGCGGGATGAGGCCAACAACCAGTGGCTGATGCTGCTCGCCGAGGGCCACAAAATCGGCTTCTACACGTCCACGGACCTCAAGGACTGGACCTACGTATCCGCGTTTGAGCGGGACGGCCTCGGCATCCTGGAATGCCCGGACTTCTTCCAGATGGACGTGGACGGCGACCCCGCCAAGCGCACCTGGGTGCTGGCCGCCAGCGCCAACGGCGCGGACGAGGGCCGGACCACCGGCCTGGCGTACTGGACCGGCGACTTTGACGGGAAGGGCTTCGCACCGGACGGAGGGCACCAGTGGCTCGACGGCGGATCGGACTTCTACGCTGCCGTCACCTGGGACGATCCGCGCCTGACGGACGGGCAGCGCAAGGCCTCCCGGCACGCCATCGGCTGGATGAACAACTGGGCCTACGCCCGTAACCTGCCCACGGACAACTGGTTCGGGGCGGCCTCCGTGGTGCGTGACCTCCGGCTGGAGTCCGACGGCGGCCGCCCGGCCCTGGTGTCCACACCCACCTCCGCGCTGCGGTCGCTGGAAGGCGAAGCGGCGCAGGTGCCGGCCGGGCCCCTGGCGGAGGAATCCGCGCTGGCCGTACCGGAGAGCGGCGCCTACAAGGCCGAGCTCGAATTTGAGCGGCCTGCAGACCACACTGGAGAGGCGCGGATGCTCCTGCAAAGCGGCGGCAGGACCTACGCCACCGTGGGCTACGACTTTGCCAGCGGCAAGGCCTTCGTGGTCCGGGACGATGCCGTGTCCGCAACCATCAAGGACAGGGACGACCTGCCGGCGGGCAAGGGCGCGGTGGATCCCGTGTACCGCGACGTGCGGGCGGTTGAAGGTCCTTCCACCGGCGACACTGTCCGCCTCACCGTCTACGTTGACCGCTCCTCCGTGGAAGTGTTCGTGGACGGCGGCCGGCAGACCCTGACGTCGCTGGTGTTCCCGCCCGACGGCGCGAAGGAAGCGCGGCTGGCAGCCGAAGGCGGGCAGGTGTCACTCAAGGGCGGTTCCGTGACGCCGCTGGCTGGGATCCGCTAGGAACCGGGGATGGCTGCAGCAGCCTCCAGCGTCATCCAGGCCTGCAGTTGGGTGGAAAGCTCGACGGCGGCGCCCGGCGGATACGTCTGCTCCGCCGGCCGTGCGGCATGCATGGAGAAGACGCTCCGGCCCGGACGGCTGCCGGGCGCTGCTCCGGCGTCCAGCGTGCGCCGTCCGTCCCATAACGCCTGGGCGGTGTCCGTCACCAGGCGCGCCGCCGTTGCGCGGGCAGCCTCCGGAAGCCTGCTGTCGGTGGCGGCCAGGGTCAGGTAGCGGCAGAGGATCCCGGTGAACAAGCCGCCGTCGCCCGTCCCTTCGCAGTGCAGCACCGTGCGGGGTCGGGCGTCGCCCGCATCCAGGGCCGGCACGGTGAGGTGCCGGTCCACGGCGTCCACCAGTTCCGCCGCCCGGGCAAGGTTGGCATCGCCGCCCAGTTCCAGGAGGGCGCCCAGCACGGGCCCCTGGTTGTAGGTGTAGACAGCCCGGTCCACCGTCACGTTCCCGACGGCATCAAGCCGGGCGCCGTCGAGGTACAGGCGCTGCTCCGGGTCGAAGAGGGTGCGGTCCAGCCAGTCGAGCAGTGACTGTGCCTTGGCGCGCTGCCCGGTGCGGGCGTAAAAGAGCGCTACCGGAGCCGTTGCGGGCGTGTTCTTGAAGTCCCGTTTCTTGCTCCAGAACACCCCGCCGCCCAGGTCATCCGTGCTCGCGGCGTCAAACTGCAGCACCAGGGTTTCGCGGACCCTGGCATTGCGGCGGCGGCCCGGCTTCCGTGTCTCCTCGGCGAGGGCCTCCAGGCGGAGCGTCGCCAAGGCCAGCCAGGCCATGTCGTCGTAGTAGTTGTTGACGAAGGTGAATGCGTTGCGCAGCCGGATCCCGGTCACCAGCCTGGAAGCGAGTTGCCCGGCGCTGGGGTTGCCCGGGCCGTTGAACCGTGCCGCCGGTGTTGCCCCGCTGCCCAGTTCCCGCCGGCCGGTGTCCACCAGGCAGTCCACGTAATGGGCCTGCCACCAGTAGTGCCACGGGCTGGCCAGGGCGGCGCCGGAGGCCAGTCGCCGCAGGACAGGCCGCCAGGCAGGGCCCGACTGTACGGGCGGCCGGGGGTTCCATGCCACGACGGCCAGGTGCGTGCCTGGCAGGAAGAGCAGTTTCCGGCCGAATAGCGCCGTGATGGACCGTGCGGCATGGGTGGCGCGGTCCTGCCAGGCCGAACCAGCGGTATCGCGGGAGGTCATGGGTTCCACCCTAACGGGGCGCGCACGGACCGGGCGGGAACGGCCGGTGGTGCGCACCGACCGGCTCTTCAGTTAACATTCACTAACTGATACGCTGCGGCTGCACCCGCGGTTGAGGGGCCACATCAAGGAGGATGGATGGACATTGCAGGCAGCGTCGCGCTCGTCACCGGAGGTGCGTCCGGCCTTGGTGCCGCCACCGTCCGCACCCTGTTCGACGCCGGCGCCTCCGTGGTGATCCTTGACCTACCGTCTTCCGCCGGGGCCGCCCTCGCGGACGAATTGAACAAGACTGCTGCCACAGCCGACGCCGGGCAAGCCAGGCCAGCCCCCGGCGGCCCTGGCGGCTCTGGCGGCTTGGGCGGCACCCGGAAATCCGCCGTCTTCGCCCCCGCGGACGTGACCAGCGAAGCGGAGGTGCAGGCCGCCGTCGACGCCGCCGGCCGGCTCGGGCCGCTGCGGATCGTGGTGAACTGCGCAGGAATCGCCACTCCCGGCAAGGTGCTGGGGCGTGAGGGAATCCTGCCGCTGGAGGCGTTCAACCGCGTTGTCCAGGTCAACCTGCTGGGAACCTTCAACGTCCTGCGCCTGGCCGCCGCAGCCATGGTGGCCACCGAGCCCGCCGTCACCGAACTGGGCGGTCCAGAGCGGGGTGTCATCATCAACACCGCCTCGGTGGCGGCGTTCGAAGGCCAGATCGGCCAGCCGGCCTACGCTGCGTCCAAGGGTGCGGTGGCCGCGATGACCCTGCCCATCGCCCGGGAACTGGCGCGCTCGCTGGTGCGGGTGGTCACCATCGCACCCGGAATCTTCGAAACCCCGATGATGGCCGGCCTGCCGCAGGAGGCGCAGGACTCCCTGGGCGCGCAGGTTCCGCATCCGTCCCGGCTTGGCCGGCCGCAGGAATACGCCCGGCTGGTGGCCCATATTGTCGACAACGCGATGCTCAACGGTGAGACCATCCGCCTGGACGGTGCTATCCGGATGGGTCCCAAGTGACCGCCCCCGCAGGAGGCAAGGTGGACCTGCCCGCAGCCGACTTCTTCGACGTCGAGTCCCTGCTGAGCCGGCCGGAACGGGACAAGCTGGCCGAGTTGCGGGCGTTCCTGTCCGCCGAAGTCGCGCCGTATGCCGTGGACTGGTGGAACAAGGCAGAATTTCCCGCCCACATCCTGCCCAAACTGGCCGCCCTCGAACTGAGCACGCCGGCCCAGCGCGGCTACAGCAACCTGTTCGCGGGACTGGTCATCGCGGAGATCACTCGCGTGGATACGTCCCTCGCCACGTTCTTCCTGGTCCACCACGACCTCTTCGTCGAGTCCCTCTACGCGTTCGGCAGCCAGCAACAGCAGCAGCGCCTGCTCTCCGATGCATCAAACCTGCGCATCACAGGTGCCTTCGCCCTCACCGAGCCGGAGCACGGCTCGGACGTTGCGGGCGGGATGGAAACCCGTGCCCGGCGGATATCGTCAACAACCGGCAGGACCGACGGCGGCGGGGACACCTGGGTGCTGAACGGCGCCAAGCGCTGGATCGGCAACGGGACGTTCTGCGACTACATGCTGGTGTGGGCTCGGGATGAGGCAGACGGGGCCGTCCGCGGCTTCATCGTGGACGCCACCCTGCCCGGAATCAGCCGGACCAGGATCGAGAACAAGATTGCGCTGCGGACGGTGCAGAACGCGGACATCGTGTTCAAGGACGTCCGGGTGGCCGAATCGGACCGGTTCGCCGCCATCAGCAGCTTCGACGACACCAAGGAACTCCTCCGCAGCTCGCGCATCATGGTGGCGTGGCAGACCGTGGGGCAGCAGCTGGCCGCGTTCGACGTCGCCCGTCAGTACGCCGTCGAACGGCACCAGTTCGGCCGCCCGCTGGCGCAGTTCCAGCTCATCCAGCAGCAACTGGTCACCATGTTGGGCAACGCCGTGGCCAGCATGGGGATGATGGCGGGGCTCGCCCGGCTGCAGGACCAAGGTGCCGCGAACATGGCCCAGGTTGCCCTGGCGAAGTCCTACCTCAGTGCCCGGATGCGCGAAACCGTGGCCCTGGGACGGTCCATCCTGGGCGGCAACGGCATTGTCACGGACTACCAGATGGCGAAAATCTTCTCTGATGCCGAGGCCATCTACACATATGAAGGCTCGTTCGAGATCAACACCCTGATCGCCGGCCGCGCGGTGACCGGCATGTCCGCCATCGCCTAGGATTCCAGCAGATACGGCAGCTTCTCACCTGCCTCCACTCGGATGTCCAGGCTGTTGTTCTTCACGGGCATGGGGCAGGTGCCGTAGGGGGTGAAGGCGCTGGGGTAGTTGATGGCCCGGTTGAAGTCGAGCACCACGGAACCGTCGGGCCGCGGCCGCGGTATGGAGAGCTTGCGCCAGTCGTCCGTGGTGTCCCCGTTGGTCTCGTCATGGAACGTGACCGTCAGCGCGCCGAGTTTCTCCTCCTCTGCCTGCAGCCGGAACTCATGGGGGCTCCCGGGAAGCCGGAACACCACCTCACCAACACTCCGGTGGACGCCGTCCACCAGCGGGTTGGCGGTGGCGATGGGGACATCCACCGGCTCCGGGTAGGGCTCGAACCGGCCCGTCACCTCCCAGTCGGGGTTGTAGGCATAAGTGGGAACGCCGTCGAACCCGGAGGACACCGGGGAGTCCGAGTCCCTGGTCCGGATCGCGTACCGCCCGGCCCGCATGGCCAGCTCCACCACCACCTGGTCACCGTCCGGTCCGCCGAACCGGACCCACATCAGCGATTCCTCGTCGGCGAGCGCGGCCGTGACGGTGCCGTCCACCGGCTCCCCGGTCTCCACGAGCGTCAGGCCGTCGGCCGGCACCGCGGTGAGTGACGCCGTCGCGCCTTGGCTGGACGCGGTGCCGTCCGTTGACCAGAGGCCGGGAGCCAGTTCGACGGCGGACGGGACGTCCTCCAGCCACTGGAAGGACGTGAGTGTCAGCCAGCCGTGGCGGGCCGCCAGGGCTTTGTCGCGGTTGGCGCGGAAGCGCTGCCAGCGCTCGATGGAGGCGGTGGGGATGTCCATGGTTCCTTCCGGTTGTCTTGCCCCGGCTACAACTGCGGCATGCGCCCGTTCATTCCGGGGCAGGGGGACATTCCTGCTTGCCGCGGGCGGCGGGCGGAGTACCCTCGGAACCAGCAGTCACGCGCAAGTGCCGGGCCGTCTGGATCGGCCCGGCAAAACACAGGGAGATGACATGCGCATTGCCGTCTTTGGCACCGGAACGGTGGGACGCGCGCTGGCCGGTGCCCTGGCTGAACGGGGGCATGAGGTTACGGTGGGGACGCGGGATCCGGGCGAAACCACCTCCCGCACCGGGCCGGACCGGATGGGCAGGCCCCCTTTCAGCGAGTGGCAGGCCCGGCATCCGGATGTTGGCCTGGCGGATTTTGCCGGCGCCGCAGAGGCCGCCGAACTGGTGGTGAATGCCACCAGCGGGGCGGGGACCTTGGCGGCGCTCGGTGCCACCGGCGCCGCGCGGCTGGCCGGCAAGGTCCTGGTGGACGTGTCCAATCCGCTCGACTTCTCGCAGGGAATGCCGCCGGTCCTGAACCCGGTCAACACCGACAGCCTGGCCGAGCGGATCCAGCAGGCGTTTCCCGGCGCGCGGGTGGTGAAGACGCTCAACACCATGAACGCCGCCCTGATGGTGGATCCCGCCCGGCTGGCCGGCGGCGACCACTCGGTATTCCTGTCCGGCGACGACGCTTCGGCCAAGGAGACTGTCCGGGAACTGCTGGGGTCCTTTGGACACCGGGACATCATCGACCTCGGTGATATCACCACGGCCCGGGGAGCGGAAATGTGGCTTCCCCTCTGGCTGCGGCTTTCCGGCGTATTGGGCACGGCGTACTTCAACATAAAAGTGGTCCGCGAGGTTGAATAGGCTGCGTGGACATTCTTGCCGGAATCAACAGTGAATGGTTGAAGGCGCTGACCTGGATCGCAGCGCTGGTGTGTGGTGTTGCGGTACTGCTGTGGCGGCCGCGCCGGCCGGACCTGGCGGCGCTGGCCGCCGTCGTCACGTTTGTGGCCGCCAGCACGGGCGCGGGCATCTACGTGTTGAACCATCTGGGTGACGGCCGCTGGGGTGGAGACCAGGAAGCCCGGCTGGACCCGCCGGAGCTCTCCGGGACCCCGGTGGTGGGGGAGTTCCTGCGCCCGCTGGACGGGGCCCTGAACTCAATGGCCGACGGCGTGAACGACTTCGTGGACTTCCGGGCGGCGCTTCCCATGGCGCTGGAGTATTTCGCCGCGGCCGGCTGGGCGCTGGCCCTCCTGGTCCCGGTAGGCGCAGCGGTGCTTGCCGTGAACGCGGCGGTGTCCCGCCGTCGTAATGCGGAGGCAGCTGCCGCCCGCACGGAATTGGCGGATCTGCGCGCCGAACTGGACCGCGTGAAGCGCCACGTAGGTTACCCGGCAGATGACATTATCTGAGACAAATTGCCTTGTGGACGTGCCCTGCGGGTACCATCTTTAGCTAGTAACGTGGCTCACAGTATCCAGCGCAGTGTACGAGCCAAGTCCGAAACCCTCGAGAGATTGCTTTTATGGCTCACACTGCAACAAATCCCGAAACCGACCTTGCCGCCGAACTGAGGGCGGACGTCCGGCGTGTGTCCACGCTGCTGGGTGAATCCCTGGTCCGCCAGCACGGGCCTGAACTCCTGGACCTCGTGGAGCAGGTCCGGCTCCTCACCAAGGAGTCCAAGGAGGCAGCCCGCGGCGGCGCCGACGCCACCGGGCCCTGGAGCGCGCACGACGTCGTTGCCCAGGTCCGCGAACTCCTCGGCTCCCTGCCCATCGAGCAGGCAACCGACTTGGTCCGCGCCTTCGCGTTCTACTTCCACCTCGCCAATGCCGCCGAGCAGGTCCACCGCGTCCGCGGCCTGCGGACCCGCGCCGAGAAGGACGGCTGGCTGGCCAAGACCGTTGCCGAGATCGCCGGCCAGGCCGGGCCCGCTGTGCTCCAGGAAGTGGTCAACGGGCTGGATGTCCGGCCCATCTTCACTGCACACCCCACTGAAGCGTCCCGCCGCTCCGTGCTGGACAAGATCCGCAAGCTTTCCGACGTCCTCGCCCAGCCCACCGCCGAAGGCACCACGGCCCGCCGCCGGCAGGACCGGCAGCTGGCCGAGATCATCGACCAGATGTGGCAGACCGACGAGCTGCGCCAGGTCCGGCCCACCCCCGTTGACGAAGCCCGCAACGCCATCTACTACCTGGGCGGCATCCTCACCGACGCCATGCCCGAAATGCTCACCGAACTGGCCGAACTGCTGGGGGACCACGGCGTCACGCTTGCGTCCAAGGACGCGCCCATCCGCTTCGGTTCCTGGATCGGCGGTGACCGCGACGGCAACCCCAACGTCACCGCGGCCGTCACCCGGGAGATTCTGCAGATCCAGAACCAGCACGCCATCCGGATCAGCATCGGCATGATCGACGAGCTGATCTCCATCCTGTCCAACTCCACGGCCCTTGCCGGAGCGGACCGGGAACTGCTGGAGTCCATCGACGCCGACCTGGAGAAGCTGCCCGGCCTGGACAAGCGGGTCCTGGAACTGAACGCGCAGGAGCCGTACCGGCTGAAGCTGACCTGCATCAAGGCCAAGCTCATCAACACCGGCAAGCGGGTGGCCGCCAACTCCAACCACGAGCACGGCCGGGACTACAGCGGAACCGGCGAACTGCTGGCCGACCTTGAGCTGCTGGAACTCTCGCTCCGCAACCACTCCGCCTCCCTTGCCGCGGATGGTGCGCTTGCCCGGGTCCGCCGTGCCATCGCCTCCTTCGGCCTGCACCTGGCCACCTTGGACATCCGCGAGCACGCAGACCACCACCAC
Organism: Arthrobacter sp. Y3221159; assembly: GCF_059089885.1. Classification (NCBI taxonomy): domain Bacteria; kingdom Bacillati; phylum Actinomycetota; class Actinomycetes; order Micrococcales; family Micrococcaceae; genus Arthrobacter; species Arthrobacter sp. Y3221159. The sequence continues at coordinate 95,855 of NZ_JBNHFC010000003.1, read as the reverse complement.
GACGCCGTCGGCCAGCTGATGGACCGGATCGGCGGGCCCGGGCTCCGCTATGCCGAGCTCAGCCGCCAGGAACGCTTCGAGGTGCTGGGCTCCGAACTCGCCTCCCGCCGGCCGCTGTCCGGCCACCCGATCAAGCTCGACGGCGCCGCTGACGGCACATACGACGTCTTCCGTGAGATCCGCCGGGCCCTGCGCATGTACGGCCCGGACGTCATCGAGACCTACATCATCTCCATGACCCGCGGCGCGGACGATGTCCTGGCTGCCGCGGTTATCGCCCGCGAAGCCGGCCTGGTCAACCTGTTCGGCGACAAGCCCTACGCAAAGATCGGATTCGCGCCGCTGCTCGAGACCGTGGAGGAGCTGCGCGCCTCGGCGGAGATCATCGACCAGCTGCTCTCGGACCCGTCCTACCGTGAACTGGTGCGGCTGCGCGGCGACATCCAGGAAGTGATGCTGGGCTACTCGGACTCCAACAAGGAGTCCGGCGTGCTGACCAGCCAGTGGGAGATCCACAAGACCCAGCGCAAGCTCCGCGACGTGGCAGCCAAGCACGGGGTGCGGGTGCGCCTGTTCCACGGCCGCGGCGGCTCTGTGGGCCGCGGTGGCGGGCCCACCTACGACGCCATCCTGGCCCAGCCCAACGGCGTCCTGGAGGGCGAGATCAAGTTCACCGAACAGGGCGAAGTCATCTCGGACAAGTATTCCCTGCCGGAGCTGGCCCGGGAGAATTTGGAGCTTTCCCTGGCCGCCGTGCTGCAGGGTTCTGCCCTGCATCGGGACCCGCGTACCTCCGAGGACCAGCGGGAACGGTACGCGCACGTCATGGAGACGATCTCTGACGCCGCGTTCGACCGGTACCGGAAGCTCATTGACCACCCCGACCTGCCGGCCTACTTTATGGCGTCCACACCGGTGGAGCAGCTCGGATCCCTGAACATCGGCTCCCGCCCGTCCAAGCGTCCCGACTCCGGTGCGGGCCTGGGCGGCCTGCGGGCCATCCCGTGGGTGTTCGGCTGGACCCAGTCCCGCCAGATCGTGCCCGGCTGGTTCGGCGTCGGCTCCGGCCTGAAGGCCGCCCGGGAAGCCGGCAACGCGGCGCAGCTCGCCGAGATGATGGAGCACTGGCACTTCTTCCGGTCCGTGCTGTCCAACGTGGAAATGACCCTCGCCAAGACGGACCTGGACATCGCCGGCTATTACGTGGACACCCTGGTGCCAAAGGAACTCCACCACATCTTCCGCACCATCCGGGAGGAGTACGAACTGACTGTCGCCGAGGTGCAGAACCTCACCGGCGAGCACGTCCTGCTGGACGCCCAGCCCACGCTCAAGCGGTCCCTCGAAGTCCGCGACCAGTACCTGGACCCCATCAGCTACCTTCAGGTGGAGCTGCTGCGCCGCGTGCGGGCCGAGAGTGGAAGCATCAGCGGGGCCGAGATCGACGAACGGCTCCAGCGTGCCATGCTCATCACCGTCAACGGGGTGGCCGCCGGCCTGCGCAACACCGGCTAAACCCGCGCTCACTTCTGGCGCGTTTCCCGGCAATGCCCGCTCACTCCCAGGTCGGGGAGTGAGCGGGCGGTGCTCTTTTGGCCGCCACAACTGAGCTCGCGTCTCTCGATCCGCCGCCACAAGTGCGCGAGGGTTTGGATAGGGTGGAGGGCATGCCTTCGTTCCAGACGCGCCTGAAGATCACCGGGCTCCGGCCCGGCAACCCGCCGGAATCGGTCATGGAAACCGCCGTCGAGGTCCTCGGAACGCGCCACCACGTCGAGTCCCACCAGCTGCAGATCGCCGGCGGGGTGCCACAGCTGAACCTGCGGTTCCTCGTGGAGGCGACCGAGGACAGGGGCGAGAACCAGCAGGCGCGGGAATCGGCAGCGATGATGCGCGACGCCGTCGAACGCGTCGCCCTCACCGGCCAGCTCAGCGTGCTCCGCCGTAGCCGCGGGAAGTGGTTGCCGGTCTAGGCCCTGCCGGCAACGGCGTCAGGCCATCGGTCCTGGTTCCTCCACGGGTGACCGGTTGCCGCGGCGGCGGGTAACAATAATTCCGACGACGGCGCCGACCACCAGGCCCAGCACCACCCCGATCAGAGAGCTCGCCCAGAACGGCAGACCGGTTGCGGACCCGGTGAAGTAGCCCAGCCCCACCAGCCAGCACGCCCACAGCAGGGCACCCAGTCCCGCGCACAGGCTGAAACCCCGGACCCCGACGCTGGCGATGCCGGCTGCTGCCGAGGTGGCAAGGCGGCCGCCGGGGATGAACCTCGCGCCGATGATGGTGCCGTACGTCGATGAGCGCCCCGCCTTGGCGATCGCATCGTGGATACCGCGGTGGAGGCGGCGGCCCCACTTCCACCGGTCCAGCACGTGGCTTAACTTCCGCCGGAACAGCTGGAAGACCACCATGTCACCGATCCAGGATGCCAGCGCGGACAGGAACCCCACCAGGAAAACGTTGGTCCGGCCGTCAGCAGACAATGCCCCACCGGTGATGACCACCATTTCGGACGGAACAAGCGGAAAAATGGCATCGCCGAGGACTAAGGGGATGATCCAAAAATAGATCGCAGCCCCCCAGGTGTCAGCGCTGCCGAAGTCCATGGGCACAACGTACCGCACTTTTATCTGCTGTTGCCCAGATGCTGGCCGGCGAGGACTTACCAGTATGGCCAACGGTTCGCCAGCAGGAACCAACCGTCCCTGACCGTCATCGCGGCAAGGGAAATTGCGATGTCCAGGCCGGGCGCGGCATAGGCGCAGGCGGCAGGCGCCCGGCGGCCCGGTTGCCTGGCATCAGGTTGAATGCGTCCATGCTTTCCCCTTGCCTCTACCGACTGGTTTAGCGCGGATGGAACGCAGACAGAAGCCCGGCCAGCTGATGGGACGGCTGGACACCGAGTTCGGCCTCAAGCCGGTCGGCAACCATTGTGTAGGCGCGGACGGCCGCTGCCCGGTTCCCGGCAGCGAGGTGCGCCTGGACCAGGAGGAAGTGGGCCGATTCGCGCAGCGGTTCGATGCTCACCGCCGACAGCGCAGCGATGACGGCCCGTCCGGGTTCGTTCGCGGAGAGGTACTGACGTGCCAGGAACTCCAGCGCACTGAGCCGCAACTGCCGCAGCCGCTCCTGCTCGAACACCACCCAGTCCTCGTACCAGCCGGGCAGCAGCTCGGCCCGGCTCAGGTGGTCCAGGTAACTGTCGGGAATGTGGACTCCGGGTTGCTCCCGCAGGGTTGCCACATGCCGCTGCAGGGCTGCCACGTCCAACTGCACAGATTCGTCCAGTTCGAGGGTGGCGGCACCGGCACGGAGGAGGTGCGGGAACGAATGGGAGATGCACCATACGGTGCTCCGCAGGTTGCCGGCGGCCTGTGTTTCGCTGCTTTTCGGCCAGAGCAGCCCGGACAGGAAGCTCCGGTGCCGGCAACCCAGGAGCCCAACGCATGCGATAAGCCGCTGTTCACGGCTTGCCACCGTCATTGTCGTGTTGCCCCGCTGCAGCCGCCAAGCCCCCAGCAGGCTCAAGTGCCATTCCTGTGCCAGCGCCACTGTCATGCCGATCCCCTTCAAGCGGCGAACACTTGATCCCCCAGACACCATCGTGACATCTGCCCTGATCGTGTCAATACGGTTTAGTTACAGAGGGGGGAGGGTGCGTGACTACCTAACCGCATGACAAATGGGCCTACTTGTCACATACCAGGAAATTTGGGGAATTTAGACGCGGACGGCGGGAACGGTTCAAACCTTCGTGCTGTCTTCATCCTGTTGCAGCAGGTCAAGCCAGCGCCGTACTGCAAGCAGGATGTCATCTGCATTACCGGCAACCTCCTCCATTTCGCGGTCATTTCCCGGGCGGCTGGAAATAAGGCGGGCCCGGAGGGAGTGGTTTTGCGCTGGTTCCACCCAAGCTCGAATTACCATCGTGCCTTCTTTGTCCGCCATAAACGGGCGCCTGCTTTCCTTGGTGATGGTCTGGTTTCCCGGACAAATTACCGCCCGGTATCACCATCCTAAACGCACGATTTCGGTGCCTGCGCCATAAACCCCGGCAGCACCTATCGCAGAAACAACGCGAAAATAACGGGACAGTGACGAAGCCGTCACGGTCGCCCGCGTTGACTGATCGCGAGACGTGGAGAGGGGGTGATTGACATGACGGAACTTACAATTCAGGACCTGGATGGCCAGCAGGTGGAGCTGCTGCCCGCGAGGGAAACCCTGTATTCGTTTGGCGACACCTTCAGCCTGAACCTGGCTGCTGTTGATGCGACCAATACTTCTGCCGCATTGAACGTTGCTTCACTGTGGTCGAATGCACACAGCATCGCACTTCAGAGCGTCCACGTTAGCCAGTAGCAATTCAATGACCACTACATTCATGCCCGGGTAATGCCGGGGGAGAGGGGTAAGGTGCCATGGCGGCATCAACCGCGCTATCACCCGCGGAACTCGACGCCGAAGTTATGGAGTTGCTGCCTGAAAGGGAAACCCTGTTCTTCGACATCAATATCGCACCTGTGATCGCTGTGAATCTGTCGTTCGCGATTAACGCGGGCACGGTCAATTCCGTCGCGAACTCGGCTGCGCTCCAGGAGATTCTGGTCCTGCAACAGTAGGCCGGCTTCATCCGCATTCCGGCGGACACGCCTCAATGCCGGGGCGTGCCCGCCGCCTCAACCACTCAATGTATCGGTGGGAAATGTGACAACAACACCGGAGGCCGCTTTTAACCAGCGCTGGTCACTTGCTCCCGGAGTCAGGGTCCTGGGCCAGGTTGAAGGCTCCGGACTGAAGCAGCGCAGCTATTTGGTGCAGCGCGGGGATGGGCAAATAGTCCAGCTGTCGGAACTGTTGCACCTGGTGATGCTCGCCGTGTCGGCGGACAAACAGCTCTCGGAGGTGTCGCGGGAAATCAGCGACACCTACGGCCGGGAGTTGGACGTCAGCGGGCTCCACCACCTTCTCGTTCAGCGGCTGGCACCCATCGGGCTGGTCCAGGATGTGGCGGCAGACACCACAGGCATCCTTGGGCCTCCCACCGCGGACCCGCTGCTGTCAATCCGGCTCCGGGGGACGCTCCTTTCCGAAAAGACGGTCAACGCCCTGGCCCGGTTCCTGTCACCGCTCTATTGGCCTCCGGTGGTGGCCGTCGTGCTGGGGGTCTTGGCCGCCGTCGACATCCTGGTCATCCTCCAAGGCGACTTCCTGGCATCGCTGCAGCAGGTATTGCTGACGCCTGCACTGCTGCTCGCCCTCTTTGCAGTGCTGATGGCGGGAGCCGTGATCCACGAACTTGGCCATGCCACGGCCTGCCGGTATGGCGGTGCGCGGCCGGGGGTTATCGGCGTCGGTGTCTACATCGTCTTTCCCGCCTTCTTCACCAACGTCACCGACTCCTACCGGCTGGGCAGGGCGGGCCGGCTCCGCACCGACCTCGGGGGGCTGTACTTCAACTGCTTGTGCCTCCTCGCGTTTGGCGCTGCCTACTTGGCCACTGGGCAAGGGTTCTTCCTGCTGGCGGCCGCCCTGATGCACCTCGGGATGGTCCAGCAGCTGGTACCCACGCTGCGATTCGATGGCTACTTTGTCCTGGCCGATATCGCCGGTGTGCCGGACTTGTTCAACCGGATCCGCCCGGTTCTCGTAAGCCTGCTCCCGGGCCATCCGGCGGATCCGCGGGTCACGGAGCTGCGGCCGTTTGCCCGGCGGATCGTCACTGCCTGGGTTGTCCTGGTGGTGCCACTGCTGCTGCTGGCACTGGGCTGGATGCTGCTGAACCTGCCCCTGATCCTGGAGCAGACCGCAGTTGCCATTCGCCGGCACGCCGGCATCGCAGCCACGGCCATAGGGGCAGGGGACCCCGCCACAGCCACGCTCGCCGTTCTGTCCGTTCTCCTGCTGGCCCTGCCGGTGGCTGGCCTGGCGATCCTCCTGTACCGGCTGCTCCTGGCCATGCTCACTGTGGTCCTCCGCTTAGCCAGGCGCGTACGGGCGCCGCGGACGGTCAAGGCAGCACAACCACTCCAGAAAGGAAGCCAGGCCATGGCCATCGACCTACCCTCCGCGGCCACGCGCGCTACCGACGTCCCTCCTGCTGCAAGGCACGACGCCGTTCCCACCCTTCAGGATTTCCTCGCTCAACGGCCCGTCCCCCCGGCAGTGTCGGCCGAGGAAGGCTGGCAGGGCGCCATCCGCCGGCTCAGCGGCAGTTCCCTCAACCCTGCCCCCGGCCGCCGTGAGCGCATCCACCTGCAAGCAATCGACGACGTCCAGCGCCGGCTGGACGGACCCCGCACCGTGGTGGTGGTCAACCCCAAGGGTGGTGCGCACAAGACCACCGCAACCCTGCTCCTCGCCGCAACCCTGGGAATTCACCGCGGCGGGTACACACTCGCCTGGGACAACAACGAAACGCGCGGCACACTCGGATGGCGTGCGCCCGCAGCAGGGCACACCCGGACCGCTGTTGACCTGTTGCAGGAGGTGGACCGCTTCGAAGACCCCGTCCTGGGGCGGATCGGGGACCTCGACAGGTACGTCCGTTACCAAGGTTCGACGCAGTTTGACGTGCTGGCCTCCGACGAGGACGCTGCCGGTGCGGCCACCATCGGCGCCCGCGAATTCGACCGGCTGCATACGGCGCTGCGCCGCTTCTACCGGGTCATCATGGTGGACACCGGCAACAACATGCGCTCCTCCAACTGGGAGGCTGCGGTGGCGGCGGCGGACGAGCTGGTCATCGTCTCCACCCTCCGCGAAGACACGGTGGCCAGCGCCGTCTGGCTCACCGACGGCCTGCGCGAGCGCGGGTACCACGCCAAGATCGCCAATGCTGTGACCCTGCTCGCCGCGCCGTCCCCGCAGATTGACCGGGACCTTCACAGGAAGGCCCGCAGCCATCTCGCGGGCCTCACGAGGGACGTCCTGGATGTTCCATACGACCGGTCCCTTGTTTCGGGAGCGCGCCTGAACTACCAGGCGCTGCAGCCGGCAACCCGCGAGGCCTGGCTGCACGCCGCAGCCGCCGTGATGCGCGGCCTCTGAGCGCGATGCCTGGCCGCAGGCGCCTTTCCACCATCAGCTTCCTTAGGCGCGCGCCCGCACAGCCTCGCTGAGTTCCAGGGCGCTGCGGTACTCCACCGGCTTCCCTGATATCGGATCTACGAACCTGATGCCCCGGGCCAGGAGCTGCAGGGGCCTGGTGTAATCGTCCGGGGCTTTGTCCAGCAGGTCCGGATAAAAGGCGTCGTTGACAATTCCCAGTCCCAGGGACGCCATGTGTACCCGCAGCTGGTGCGTCTTGCCGGTGTGCGGTTCCAGGCGGTACCTGGCGAGCCGGCCACCGCCCGCGGTGCCCGGAGCACTCGCCGCAGGGCCGCCGTCGAACGTTTCCAGCCGCTCAATCCGCGTTTCGGCGTTCGGCTCGCCATTTACCACCTCCGCCAGGAGGTAGCTGCGGGACTTGGTCATCCGGTTGCGGACCACCACCGGAAAGTCGACGGCTGGATGCCCGGGAGCGGGCTCGGCAGCGGACACGCACTCGTATTCCTTCTGCACCTGCCGCTTCTCGAAGAGCACCTGGTATTTCCCGCGGGTCTGCGGATTGGTGGAGAACAGCAGCACCCCGGCGGTCATCCGGTCCAGCCGGTGCATGGGAATGAGGTCCGGGAGGCCGAGCTGGTTGCGGAGCCGCACCAGGGCCGACTCCTGGATGTACGTGCCGCCGGGGGTGGTGGGCAGGAAGTGCGGCTTGTCCACCACCAGCAGATGCTCGTCCTGGTGCAGGATGCTGATCTCCACGGGAATTCGGGACTCCGGCGGGAGCGTGCGGTAGTACCAGATGAAGGTGTGGTCCTGCAGGGGCGTGCCGCGGTGCAGTGGAACACCGCCTTCACCCACTATCTCCCCGGCGTCGAACCGGTCCTCGATGCCCTGCGGGTCGATGTGGCCCCATCGGTGCATCATGTAGTCCATCGCGGTGTCCCAAGGACCCTCATCCGGAAGGCGCAGGCGGGTGGCGTTGACGCCGTCGCGCACGGGGAGGGGGGATTGCATCACCGGTCCATTCTACTTTGCGGGCCCGAATCTCCTTTTCGTCCCGACGATAAAAAAATTCTTGACAAAAAAAGTTGTCGGTACGAAGATGGACGCATGTTGGACATCGAAGTGATCGAGGACCCGGCGGCGGCCGAAGCGTCGCTGGATCCCATTCGCACGCGGATCCTTCGGGAGCTGGGCACGCCCGGGTCCGCCACGCAGCTGGCCGTGAAGGTGGGGCTGCCCCGGCAGAAGGTCAACTACCACCTCAAGGCCCTCGAAAGGCACGGGCTGGTGGAACTGGTGGAGGAGCGGCGCAAGGGCAACGTAACCGAACGCGTCCTCCAGGCCACGGCCGCCTCCTATCTCATCTCACCCTCGGCGCTCGCTTCCGTTTCCCCGGACCCCCGCCGCTTCGCGGACCGGTTCTCGGCGTTCTGGCTGCTCGCCCTCGCCGGGCGGATGGTCCAGGAGGTGGGAAAGCTGATCGCCGGGGCCGCGGCTGCCCGCCAGAAGCTCGCCACCTTCGCCATCGACGGCGAGGTCACCTTCCGTACCGCCGCTGAGCGCGCCGCGTTCGCTGAGGAACTCGGCGTGGCGGTCACGCAGCTGGTGGACAAATACCATGACGGGGAGGCCTCCTCCCGCGGGCGGCGGCACCGTCTGGTAGTGGCTTTGCACCCGGCACTCAAGACAACCAATCCAACCCCCTCACGCAAGGAGCAGGACAATGACTGACAACCGCAACTTCGAAATCGTCTACGACACCGAACTGCCCGGTACGCCAGAACGCGTGTGGGAGGCCGTTACCACGGGGACCCCCGCTTGGATGTTTCCCACGGACCAGTGGCCGGACGTCAAGACCGTGAACGAATACCCCGCCCACCTGGTGTCCCGGATGGACGGCCCCGACGGTTGGTTCAACCAGCTGGAGCATGTCCTGGAACCGCTCGATGGCGGACGCGCCCGGCTGCACTACGTCCACAGCGGGATTTTCGCTGACAACTGGGACGAGCAGTACGACGGTGCCAGCCGCCACACCGAGTTCTACCTGCACACGCTCGGCCAGTACCTGCAGCACTTCGATGGCAAGCCTGTGGTCTTCACCGATGTCCAGGGGCCGGCCGCCTCCCAGGCCCCGGAGGGGTTCCAACGGCTCCGCAAGGCGCTGGGTGTTGAATCCGCCCGGCAGGGTTCCGCCGTGGATGTGGAGCTCGACGGCGTAGGGCGGCTCATGGGCGAAGTGGACTTCACGAACGAGCACTTCCTGGGCCTGCGCACCTCCGACGCGATGTTCCGGTTCTTTGGCCGCAACGCCTGGGGCGCCCCCGTGGGGATGACCGTCCACGACTTCAGCGGCACGGGGGATTCGGAAACCACCGCCAAGGCGTGGAGCGGCTTCCTGGAGCGCGTGTACGTGTAGCGGCGGCCCGACCGGTTTCGACGCGCACAATCCGATGTGACCCGCACATTACCTGGCGCAGTGGAAATATCCGCCGCGGCAGGTAATTTGCGTCGGACGGAGGAATTGCCGCATCGAAAGCGGTTGGACGGTCAGGCGGCCCAGCCGCGGCCGATGGCTTCCAGGGCCAGACTGTAGACGTCTTCCCAGGGTGCGTCCGGCGGGCCCATCTGGGCCACTTCCAGGCTGATCAGGCCGTGGACCTGCGCCCAGATGGCCACGGCCACCATCTCCGCCGGCGCAGGACGCAGCGTGCCCGCTGCCTGGGCTGCGGAGACCGCCCCGATCAGCGGATCCATCGCCCCGGCCGCGGCTTCCGGGCTGGGCTTGCAGTCCGCGTAGGCCGCCATGGCTCCGCCAAACATGAGCCGGTACAGTGCGGTATGTTCCAGAGCCCAGCTCCGGTAGGCAATTCCGAGCCCCCGGAGCCCTCCCTGGGCCGCCTGCTCCTGGGACTCACGGAATGACCGGAATCCGTGGTCCATGACAGCGGCCAGCAGCTGGGATTTTCCCCCGAACAGCGCGTAAACAGCTGTAGTGGACGTGCCTGCGGCGGCCGCCACGTCGCGGAGGGTTAGCCGCGACGGACCTTCACGGTCCACGAGGTCGGCAGTCATTTCCAGCAGTTGCTGCTTGAGGGCATCGGTATGCATTACAGGTCTTGCCACGGGGCCAATTCTTTCATAACGTTGTTACATAACGGCGTTATGAAATGCAGCGGGAGTCAAAAAATCCATTCGCTTCCCCTTGAAGGAGCACCCCATGGCGCAGGAAGTCTTTCCAGGCCGGTACACTGCCGACCCCGCCCGTGATTCCGTCACTGTTTTCCTGATCGGCATGCGGGCAAACCGCTGGTGGAAGCTTGGGGCCGTCGGAAAGGTCGCCTCGGCCATGCCGCCGATGCTCCGGCACCTGGCCTCCGACCCTCAGTCCGGAATGCTTGGTTTTGAACAATGGCTGGGGCGGACCACGGTCCTGGTCAGCTACTGGGAGAGTCCGGAGCATCTAAGGAAGTTCGCGGCGGACCGGGAGGCCCCGCACCTGGAACCCTGGCGGCGTTTCATGAAGGAGATGGCAGGACGCGGCGACGTCGGCATTTGGCACGAAACGTACCAGGTGCCCGCGGGCGGGATCGAGGCGGTCTACAGCGGCATGCCGCTGTTCGGGCTGGCCAAAGCCACCAGCCATGTTCCCATCGGGCCCGGAAGCAATACCGCAAAGCAGCGGATGGGCCGCGCCGCCCCGCGGAATGACAAAGCAGCTGACCGGGCGGCAGCAGGAGCCCAGCCGCCTGCCTCCCCAACCAGGTAGTGCCAACTGCGGTGATGGGCGTCCGAAACGACACTTGGCGCTAGCTACTTGCGGTGGCGCTCACGCGATCGCCACCGCCGGGGCGGTGGTGAGGGTGCGCCGGAGTTGGGGAGCGGCGTTGAGCTTGTCCTGGGCGGCGCGCAATGCCAGCACCGCAGTTTCCAGCTGCTCAGGCGGCAAGGTGAAGGGCACCCGCAGGAACCGTTCGAACGCTCCGCCGATTCCGAACCTCGGCCCGGCGGCCAGCCGGATGCCGAACTCCGGCGCCAGGACTGTCAGCGCGGTGCTGGACGGAGCCGGCAGCCGGCACCACACGGACAGGCCGCCGGCGGGCACGGGGGTCTCCCAGCCGGGCAGATGCCCGCGCAGCAGCTCAAGCAGCGCTGCCCTGTTGGTCCGCAGCGCCGCCAACCGGGCAGGGAGCGGTTCGTCCATGGCCCGGACCAGGTGTGCGGCCGCGAGCTGCTCCATAATCGGACCGCCCAGGTCAACGGTGGTGCGCGCAGCCGCCAAGCGCCCGATCATGGCTTCGGAAGCCCGGATCCAGCCGGTCCGCAGGCCGCCCCAGTGCGATTTGCTGAGTGAGCCGATTGTGACCACGTTGGGGCTGAAGCCTGCCAGGGGAGTGGTGCCCACGCCGTCGAGGTTCAGTTCGCGGAGCGTCTCATCCGCCACCAGGACCGTGCCGGTGGCCGCGGCGGCGCGGACCAGCCTCCGGCGCTGGGTGTCGGGCATGGCCATGCCGGTGGGGTTGTGGAAGTCCGGCACCATATACGCGAGCTTGGGGCGCTGCTGGGCCAGGACAGTTTCCAATGCTGGCAGGTCCCAGCCGCCGGGTGCAAAGGCGACGGGAACGGGCCGGCACCTGGCGGCCCGGATTGCGTCCAGGGCGTTGGGGTAGCTGGGGTGTTCCACGAGGACCCGGTCCTGACGGTCCGCCAGGGTGCGGAGGACTATGGTCAGTGCGTGCTGGGCGCCTGACGTCACCATCACCTGCCCCGCATGGGTGGGCACACCGGCGGCCGTGTACCTGTCTGCGGATCGCCTGGCGGAGCGGAAGCAGGCCGATGGCGTCGTAGCCAAACCCGGCAGCAGGGCCGGAAGTTCGGTCAGTGCGGCGGCGAAAGCCCGGTGCACGACTTCGCCGCTGGCCGGCAGCGCCGAATAGGCCAGGTCCAGCAGCCCTTCCGGCGCTGCCAGGCCCGGGGCGGAGATGGCCCCGGCCCCTTTCCAGCCCGTCCCTGCTCCACCAGTCCCTGTCCCGCCAGCCTCTGTCCCACTGGCTTCCTTGAGTTTGGCGGGGCCGAAAATCGCCGGTCCGAACGGGTTCAGGTCGGGGATCCGGGTCCTGCCGCGGCTGCCTTGTCCGCTGCTGAGGAAACCCTGTTCCCGGAGGATCGCGTAGGCGGCCGTAACGGTGGTCCGGCTGACACCCAGGGCCGCGGACAGCGCGCGCTCACTGGGCAGGGCAGTATCAAGGGGCACCCTGCCGTCCAGGATGAGCAGCCGGACCACATCGGCCAGTTCCCGGTACGCCGGTCCGGCCCCGCGGTTCCATGGCCCCAGAAGGCGGGCGAGCGCTGCTGAACTCAGGGAAGGGGCCATATAGCCAGTGTCTCAAACTGGCTATGTAATCAAAAGCCAGTTGCGTGGGAGGGTTGATCCCATGATGACCCGCAGACTGATCCAGCTCTTCACCGGTCTCGCCATGTACGGCATTTCCCTGGCAATGTTCATCCGGGCCGGGCTTGGCCTGGACCCGTGGGACGTCTTTCACCAAGGGCTGGCGAACCGGACCGGGCTGAGCATCGGCATGGTGGTCATCATCGTGAGCTTCCTGGTGCTCCTGCTGTGGATCCCCCTGCGGCAGTGGCCCGGCTTCGGAACCCTTTGCAACGCCGTCCTGGTGGGCGTCTTCGCCGACGTCGGGCTGGCCCTGATCCCCACCGTGTCCCAACTTTTCGGCCAGGTGGGGATGCTTGCCGGCGCTGTCCTGCTGAACGGCATCGCCTCCGCCTGCTACATCGGTGCCCGCTTTGGCCCCGGGGCCAGGGACGGGCTGATGACCGGCCTGGCCCGGCGTACCGGCTGGTCCGTCCGCCTGTCCCGCACACTGATCGAGGTGACCGTCCTGGCCGTCGGTTGGGTCCTGGGCGGTTCGGTGGGCGTGGGAACCGTTGTCTACGCACTGGCCATCGGACCCCTGGTGCAGCTGCTGCTGCCGCGGTTCATGGTTCCGGCCGCAGTGCCGAAGACTGCCGGCGCTTCACCTGCCACCGTTTGCTGAGCCCTTTGCCCGCCCTGGATTACCTCGGTTCCGGCTGGCACCGGGGGCAGAAGTAGATGTCGCGTTCCTCGTCCCCGTTCGGCTTGCCAAGCAGTCCGCGCCGGACAGGGGTCCCGCATTTCAGGCACGCCTGGTGCTCGCGGCGGTACACCCAATAGCCGGGCCGGCCGGCCATCCGTCCCACCGGCATGCCGCGGGCGTTGAGGATGGTGACGCGGCGGCCGGGCCCGAGGTTTACCTCCAGCAGTTGCTTGGCGTCCGTCATCATGGTCCGTACGTCCGCCACCTCAGCAACAGGAGTGGCGGGGTGGACGCCGGAGAGGAAGCAGGCCTCGCAGCGGTAGATGTTGCCGATCCCGGCGAGGTTCCGCTGGTCCAGGAGTGCCACGCCCACCGGGACAGCAGGCGCTGAACGGATCCGGCGTTCGGCCTCGTCCAGGTCCCAGTCCGGGCCCAGGAGGTCCGGGCCGAGGAACCCCACGATGGAGTCTTCGTTGTCAGTGGCCACCACTTCCACAATGCCCAGGGAAAAGCCGACGGCGTCCGCGGCTGCCGTGCGCAGGACACACCGGGCGGTGTAGCCGGGTTTCCGCCACCTGCCGCCCGCAGGGTAGATCTGCCAGGTGCCCTCCATCTTCAGGTGTGAATGGATGGTGAGCCGCTTGCCGTCGGGCCCCACTACCCGCATCAGGAGGTGCTTGCCGCGGGGCACCACCTCGGCCACCGTCCACCCGGCAAGGTTCAGGGTGGCGAAACGGGGGACACGGAAGTCTGAGGCCAGCAGGGTCTGCCCGGCCAGGGCCTTGTGCAGCTGGTTGGCTGCCCGCCACACGGAATCGCCCTCAGGCACGGATCCTCAGCCCCTTCGGGGTGGAGTAGGCTCCGGCGGAACCGAGGGCGGCCGCCACCGGGGTGTCCAGGATGCCGTGCCCGTTGACCTTTTCCATGACCAGCTTGTCCACGGCGCCACGGGTCACGACGCCCACCAGGGCGGTGCCCGCGGCGGCCAGGACGGCAGCATCATCACTAAAGGCGAGAAGGGTCTTGCCGCCCCGTTCCACGTAGAGGACAAGTGCTCCGTCCACAAGGACCACCAGCGCCCCGGCCTTCCGTCCCGGGCGGTGGCCGGTTCCGGCGTCGTCCTGGAGGGCGGGCCAGGGAAGGGCCGCGCCGTAGGGGTTGGCGGGGTCGGTGGCGGCGAGGGCCAGGGCAGCCGGCTCCGGTTGGGCGAGCTGGGTGTCCTCGGCGTAGGAGCGCAGCCGGTCAACCGTGGCCGGCACGGCGAACTGGGCCGCCCCCAGATGCTCGATGAAGTAGCCCCGCCGGCAGCGCCCCGCTTCCTCCAGCCGGGCCAGCACCTTGTACATCAGGCCGAAGCCGCCCAGGATCTGCTCGGCCATGACCGAACCCCTGGTGACAACGCCATATCGGTCCAACAGGAGCTCGGCAGTGGCCCGGGCATGGATGGTGGGATCGAGTTCCGGTTCCGGCAGCGCGGACCAGCGCCCGGCTGCCAGGGGTGGAGTTGCCGCGGCGCCCGAGCCGCCGAAGCGGCCACCGGCAAGGCCCGGCGACCCCATCAGTCCGGTGCCGTGCGAACGCCCCAGCCTACTGAGCCGAGGTGCCCTCGCCCGCGGTGCGCGTGCCACCTGCCGATGCGCCGTATGGCCGCCGGCGATCAGCGCACGGACGGGGGCGAAGGTGTCGCCTGTGATGCGGCCGGCCCACGCCAGCTCCCAGAGCGCAGTCACCACGTCCTGGTCGCTGAGCACCGAGTCCATGCCGCCCGCGATGTCCGTCAATTGGCGGAAGAAATAGCCGCCGCCGTTGGCGCGCAGGTGGTCGAGCAGGCGTTGCCCGGCGTCGCCCGGCTGGTACTCCGGAGCGGGGTTCAAGGTGAGCTCCGCCGAGTCCGCAAGGTGCAGGCTGATCCAGCCGTCATTTCCCGGCAGGGCTCCGGCCCCGGACCACAGGACCTCCCCGGTAGCCATGAGTTCGTCCAGCATGGCCGGCTGGTAGTTGGACACCCGGCTGGCCAGGATGAGCGGCTCCCAGGCGGACGCGGGGACGGGCACCCCGGAAAGCTGGTCAATGGCGGTAATGATGCCGTCCAGGCCGCGAAGCGACGGCTGGCCGCGACCGCCGCCCGGAACGCGCACGTGCTGCCAGGCAGGAAGGAACCGGCCGTAGGCGGCGGCATCCACCGGTTCCACTTCGGCCCGCAGTGCCGCCAGCGAACGGCGGCGGAGCTTGCGCAGCACCTCGGCGTCGCACCATTCGCTGACGCTGGCGTGCGGGAGTTCCGGTGCTGCGTGCCCAACCGCCGGCAGGTGCGCCGTTTCGGTCGGCGCGAGCTCCTCGTCCTCTTCTTCCCCCGCAACATCAAGGTCGTCATCGCCTGCAAGGTAACCGGCGGCGGCTTCGTCGTCGTCGGGCTCAAGCGGCCCGGCGTCCAATCCTTCGGCACCGGCACCATCGATGCCTGCCGGCAGGTCGGCACTGCCCGGCTGGGCTGCACTGCCCGCGTGGACTGTACTGCCCGGTGGGGCCGCGTTCGGCCGGAACTCGCCTTCCACTACCCGTCCGTCCGCGGCGAGCCGCTTGAGGGCGGTGCCCACCACCGCCACGCCCAGTCCCAGCCGCGCTGCCGCTTCAGCAGCCGTAAACGGGCCATGGGTGCGGGCATAGCGGGGGACGAGATCCCCGAGCGGATCCGCCACCGGCTCGATAAAGGCCAGGGGAACGCCCATGGGCAGAGGCACGCCCAAGGCATCGCGCAGCCGGGCGGCGTCCTCAACGGCGGCGAACCGTTCAACCCCGCCGATGTTTACTTTGATGGCCCGGTTGGCGCGCTGCAGCGCTGCCAGGTGGGCCGTTGCGGACCCAATGCTGCCGTGGGCTGCCTCGGATGCACCCCCGCGGCCGTCCAGTCCCGCGGCGAGCTCGGCATCCGTTGGTTCAACGTCACCATCTGCGGCAGCCGGGCCGGCGGCATTTTCCCCGGGTGCGTTGTCCTCGCCCTGCAGCCTGGCCGCCACCTCTTCCGGCGTCAGCGGCCCGAGCAGCCGCAACAGGTCGGCCACGCCCTCGAGCCCCCGTGCCCTCCGGTCCGGGGCCAGCCGCTGCAGCTCCCGCTCGGTGGTTTCGATGACCCTTGCGTCCAGCAGTTCCCGCAGTTCCACGCGGCCCAGCAGCTCATTGAGGAGCGTGGAGTCCAGGGCCAACGCCGCGGCCCGCCGTTCCGCCAGGGGTGAATCGCCCTCGTAAAGGAACTGGGCCACGTACCCGAACAGCAGGGACTTGGCGAACGGCGACGGCTGCTGGGTGGTGGTCTGTACGATCCGCAGTTCGCGCCGTTCCACGGAGGCGGCGATGTCCTTCAAGGCGGGGAGGTCGTAGACGTCCTGCAGGCACTCGCGCACCGTCTCCAGCACGATGGGGAACGTGGGGTATTTCCTGGCGACGTCCAGCAACTGCGCTGAGCGCTGCCTCTGCTGCCACAGCGGCTGCCGCTTCCCGGGCGTCTGGCGGGGGAGCAGGAGCGCCCGCGCAGCGCATTCCCGGAACCGTGACGCGAACAATGCACTGCCGCCCACCTCGGCGGTGACAATCTGTTCCAGCTCTTCCGGGTCGAAGAGGAACAGCTCCGCGCCCGGAGGCTCGTCCTCCATCATGGGCACGCGCAGGACAATGCCGTCGTCGGCCGCCATGGCGGAGCCGTCCAGGCCGTACCGCTGGTGGAGCCGCTGCCCCACGGCGAGGGCCCAGGGTGCGTGCACGGGCATGCCGAACGGGCTGTGCAGGATGACCCGCCAGTCGCCTAGCTCGTCATGGAACCGCTCCACCACCAGGGTGGTGTCGCTTGGCACCACCTCCGTGGCCTGCTTTTGCTCCGTCAGGTACTGGATCAGGTTGTTGGCGGCGAACTCGTCCAGCCCGCTCGCCTTGCAGCGCTCGGTGGCGGGGCCGGCGTCGGACGCGGACAATTCGCGGACGAACGCGCCCAGCGCCCGGCCCAGGTCCACCGGCCGGCCCAACGAATCGCCCTTCCAGAACGGCAGCTTGCCGGGCTGGCCAAAGGCCGGGGACACCAGTACGCGATCGTGGGTGATGTCCTCGATCTTCCAACTGGTGGCACCCAGCGCGAAGACGTCGCCCACCCGGGACTCGTACACCATTTCCTCGTCCAGCTCGCCCACGCGGCGGCCGCCTTTGGGCGCGGGAGCCGGCTTGCCGTCACCGGTGGGGGAGGCGGAGCCTTCTACCTCGGTGCCAATGATGTACACGCCGAACAAGCCGCGGTCCGGGATGGTGCCGCCGGACGTCACGGCCAGGCGCTGGGCCCCGGGCCTGCCCTCGATGGTCCCGGCGTTGCGGTCCCAGACAATCCGTGGCCTGAGCTCGGCGAATTCATCCGACGGATAGCGCCCGGCCAGCAGGTCGAGGGTGGCCTCGAACGCCGAGCGGGGGAGCGAAGCGAAGGGGGCGGAGCGCCGGACAGTTGCGAACCACTCCTCGACGTCGATGCTCCCCAGTGCGGTGGCGGCCACCGTCTGCTGGGCCAGGATGTCCAGCGGGTTGGCCGGGATGCTGAGGCGTTCAATCTTGCCGTTCAGCATCCGTTCCACGGTGATGGCGGTGTGTACCAGGTCAGCGCGGTGCTTGGGGAACAGGACACCCTGGGAGACTTCGCCCACCTGGTGTCCCGCCCGCCCCACGCGCTGCAGACCGCTGGCCACCGACGGCGGCGACTCCACCTGCACCACCAGGTCCACGGCTCCCATATCGATGCCGAGTTCCAGTGACGAGGTGGCCACCACGCAGCGCAGCCGGCCCGACTTCAGGTCGTCCTCGATGAGTGCCCGCTGGTCCTTGGAGACCGAGCCGTGGTGCGCCCGCGCCAGCACCGGGTCCGCGCCCGCCGAACTGCCTGCCTGGGCCATCATGTGCGCGGGCGTGGCAGTGGACGCAAGAATGCCCGACGGCGGGACGGCCGGCCCGGAGCCGGCAGCTCCCGGCCCTTCCGCTGCGGGATCGTCCCAGCCGCCGCCGGCCGCCACCAGTTGCCGTTCGGCGTAGATCTCGTTGAGCCGGGCAGTCAGCCGTTCGGACAGCCGGCGGGAGTTGGCGAAAACGATGGTTGACTGGTTGGCCAGCACCAGGTCAACGATCTTCTCCTCCACGTGCGGCCAAATGGAGGCCTGCGGCTGGAGCCCGGAGGCCGGGCCGGAATCGAACGCCCCGGCGGCGCCCTGGAGGTCGGACATGTCCTCCACCGGCACGGACACCGTGAGGTCCCAGTTCTTACTGGCAGGCGGGGCAACAATCTCCACAGGTGCCGAACCGGCCAGGAACTGGGCTACCAGTTCCCGGGGCTCCACCGTGGCCGAAAGCCCGATCCGCTGGGCAGGCTTGGGCAGCAGGGCATCAAGCCGCTCGAGCGACACGGCAAGGTGTGCGCCACGTTTGGTTCCGGCCACGGCATGGACTTCGTCGATGATGATGGTGTCCACCTCGGTGAGGGTTTCACGCGCCCTGGAGGTGAGCATCAGGAACAGCGACTCGGGGGTGGTGATAAGGATGTCCGGCGGGTTGCTCAGCAACGCACGCCGGTCCGCCGCGGTGGTGTCCCCGGACCTGACGCCCACGGTGATCAGGGGAGCGGGAAGGTCCAGGCGCTTGGCGATCTGGGTAATGCCGATCAGCGGGGAGCGCAGGTTCCGTTCGACGTCGACCCCCAGGGCTTTCAGCGGCGAAATGTAGAGAACGCGAGTCTTGCGCTTCGGAGCCCGGGGCTTCCTGCCCTTCGCCGGGCGCTTGGACGAGGCCGCTTCCTCCTCCGCAGGCGGCCCCGGGGCGGCAGCGGAGCTGAGGATCCGGTCCAGGGCCCACAGGAAAGCGGCGAGGGTCTTGCCCGAACCGGTGGGCGCCACCACCAGGGCATGCGAACCTGAGGAGATGGCGTTCCAGGCCCCGGCCTGGGCAGGGGTGGCTTGGGAAAAAGCGCCCAGGAACCAGTCGCGGGTTGGCCTGCTGAACTGGGCCATGGGCGCGGCTTCCACCGGACGCCTGCCGCCCCGGGAGGGCTCTTCCTGGTTCATGCCTCCATCATGCCCCAGGCCACCGACAGGACTGCCGGCGCCCGCGGAACCTGGGCTCAACCCTTCTTGTCCTGCGGCAGGTCCCTGGTGGCCGGTCCTTCCAGCAATGTGCCGTCGCTGGCGAATCGGGAACCGTGCAGGGGGCAGTCCCAGGTCCTTTCGTTGTCATTCCAGTGCACAATGCCGCCCAGGTGCGTGCAGACAGCCGAGAGCTTGCACGTGGTCCCGTCAACGGTAGAAACGGCCACCGGGCGGGTCCCTTCGCGGTACACCTTCCCTTCGCCTTCGGCGGGAACAACCGGCGCGGCCGCAGGAAGGTCCTTGCCCCGTTTCAGTGCCCTTGTGCCTTCCGTCTTCAGGCCTTCCGCCGCCAGCTGCCCCCATCCGGAGGCAAGCTTGGCTGCCACACCTGCGTTAAGGGCGACGGCGGAGAACGCCCCGGAGGGGGACGTGACCCGGTGGTGGATGGTGTCCGCCCAGGGCACATTGCCGCCCAGGATATCGGCGGAAATCGCCAGTGCTGCGGCGACTGAGTTGGTCATGCCCCACTTGTTGTATCCGGTGCCGAAGTAGACATGCCCCTTGCCGCGGGGAAGCTTGCCGAAGAACGGCATCAGGTTGGTGGCCATGTAGTCCTGTGCGGACCAGGCGTGCGTGGTCCTCGCGCCAGGATAGTGCTGCCGGGTCCAGTCGAGAAGCCCTTGAAGATGCGCCTTCTCGGACTCCGCCCGGCCCACGTGGTGCCCGTGGCCGCCCACCAGCAGGAGCCTGCGGCCGTCGTGTTCGTAATCGCGCAGCGAGTGCGTGGGCTGTTCCACCGAGATGTACATCCCGGCCGGCGGCTCCTGCCCCTCCTGCAGCTCAAGGGCTGCCGCATAGGACCGGCTGGGCTTCAGCTTGGCGAAGTACAGGCCGCGGTCCAGGACCGGGATGCCGGTGGCAAGCACTACCCGGTCCGCGCGCACGCTGCCCCGGCTGGTCCGCACCACTGACGGAAGGTCTCCGGCGACGTCCCGCAGCCGCACGCCGCCCACAACCGTGCCGCCCCGTCCGCGGATGTCCGCCACCAGCGTGTCCACTACCTCCATGGGATGGATCTGCGCCTGGTCGGGGAGGCGGACGGCGCCGTGCACGGCGAACGGCAGGCCGGCGTCGCGCACGTATTCCATGGCGAGCCCCGCCGTGGTTCCGGCGCTTACCTCCTCGCGCAGCTTTTCCGTCCCCTGCGCAGTTGCCGCATAGGTGTAGGCGTCGCGGCGCTGGTACGGTACGCCATGGTCGTCGAGGTAGCGCAGCAGCCAGGCCTGGCCTTCACGGTTGCCGTCAACGTAGGCCTGCACCTGCTTTTGGGAGTACTGGCGGGCAAGCTGGGACAGGAAGGTGCCCTGCAGCAGGGTTACCTTGGCCGTGGTGTTGCCGGTGGTGACGGCGCCTGGATGCCGCGCCTCGAGAACCAGGACCTTTTGGCCGGAGCGGGCCAGCAGCAGCGCGGTGACCAGGCCGGTCAGTCCTGCACCGGCCACCACCGTGTCGTACTTGGTGTCGGGCTCGAACGGATCGGAAGTGAAAGCCGCGCTGCGGTCCAACCAAATCGACGTCATGCCAATTCAACCTGCCTCCGGTCTCAGTGGCCTGGTGGGGCCAGTTTGTAATGGGTCCGTTATAGACCTGACCTATCGGTTCCGCAGTTGCTAAGTATACTTACTTTGTCGGGGTAGTCTATGGTCAGGCGCAGCCCGGCAGCCATGGAAAACGAAAACGACAAACAGCAGGAGAAATCATGACAAGCATGAGTTCCGACGGTCGTACCGTAGGCCGGACCAACATTCAAAAAGCAGCCCTCGCCGTGGGAGCGGTCTTCCTCCTGGTGGGTGTGCTCGGCTTCATTCCTGGCATCACCGCCAACTACGAGACCATGGGCTTCGCCGGGCACGAGTCCCAGGCGCTGCTGCTGGGCCTCTTCCAGGTTTCTGTGCTGCACAACATCGTCCATCTGCTGTTCGGCGCCGCCGGTATCGCTATGGCCCGCAGTGCCGCTCAGTCCAAGAACTACCTGATAATAGGTGGCGCCATCTACCTGGTCCTCTGGCTATACGGCCTGCTGATCGGTCTGGAGACGCCGGTCAACTTCATCCCTGTGAACATGGCGGCCAACTGGCTGCACTTTGTCCTTGGTGTTGGCATGCTTGGCCTGGGCTTTGCTCTCTCTCGCGGTACTGCCCGCGCCGGCCGCCCCACGACGGCCCACTAACAGGTACTGAAACACAACCGCGCAGCCACAGGTTCGCGGTACTTACAAGAAACTGCAGGCGGCCCGGCACATGCCGGACCGCCTGCAGTCGTCTGTAGGGAAGCCCCGGCGGAGCTACGCCGGCTGGAACGCCCCGATGCTGAGCAGCGTGATGCCGGCGTTGCTGCATGCCTTGGTGGGCTGGGGCACAAACAGCGAGGCAGTGTCCTCCGGCGGGTAGATGCGGTAGCCGGCGGCGTCCACCATGGCGCAGTCCATGTAGTTTCCGGCCTGGGTGTAGCGCAGGACGGCCGTGCCGGTCTGGCCGGGTGCCAGGAGGACGTCCGTGACAGGTGTTGAATCCTCACGGCTGGCCGGCGCTCCGATGGGCTCCCCGGCGTTGTCCGCCGCCAGGGACACTCCCGCGTAGCCCTTGAGCAGGCAGGGCTCCGTGCCGCTGTTGGTGAGGTTTAGTTTCATATAGACGCTGCCCGCAGCGCCCCCGCCGGATGCATCGGTGGCCGCGGTCAGCCCCGCGGCCTTGCACAGGCCCGGTGCCGCAGGAGCGGCCGTTGCCGGAGCGGTGGCCGTCGGAGCGGCGGAGGACGGCGGAGCGGACGACGGCGGCGCAGACGTCGCGCTCGGGCTGGGCGCGCCGGTACCCGGCGCCGTCGTGGTCGCCTGGGTCTGCGGCTGGCTTGGACCGCAGGCGGTGAGTAGCAAGGCAGCCGCTGCGGCCGCCGTCGACATGGCTATCCCCTGGAAGATTCTCTGAGACCTCATGGCACAACCTTCGCGGCAGCGGTTGCCGGCGTCAACGATGCCGCGGGCCTGGCGGCGGTTTTGATGCCCGGATCGTGATGATCCGGGCACCAAACCTTGGCTACCTGGTGGCTGCGCCGTCCGTGGCCTTACGCCGGGCTCCGCTCCGCAGCAGGGCTGCCCCGCCCAGGACCAGCCCGCCCACGCCTGCAGCGAGCCCTGCCCAGCTGCGGGCTTCAGCTCCGCTCTCCGTTACGGCTGCGGCCTGTTCTGGTTCGGCGGGGGCCTCGTGCGCTGAGTGCGCTGCGCGTTCCGCCCCGTGCCCGCCGGCGCTCTCAGCCGCCGTCACGGTGATGGACGGCGCCGGTGCCTCCAGGGAATGCGGGTCCTCGCCGTCCTTCGCGATCTGGGACCAGTCGGTCTGGCCTGTTTCGCAGGTCTGGAGGGTGGGGAAGTGCAGCGTGCTGCCCGCCGCGTTAGGAAGCTTTACGGACAAAACCAGTGCGTCGCGGAGGTCATGCGGCAGGGGTTCCTTGGCGGTGTAGACGATCTGGCTGGTCCGCTTGGTGATGGATGTTCCGTCCGTGAGCTTCTTGGGCTCGGCGAGCTGCTCTGTCACCTTTTCAACCGTCCAGTTGGGGTTGACTGTGGGCTGGGCGTCGTTGAGCTCGGCGGGCAGGGTGATAGCCACCTTGGTGGTGCCGGACTCGTCACAGCCGTGGGGAACCCCGAACGTGAGGAGGGCGTAGGAGTTGGCGTCGGTCTTGTCCGGCGTGACGCCGACATGCGCCGCGGCGCCGCCCGCCGCTGCGAGCATCAGGGCTGCTGCGCCGCCCGTGGCGGCGGCGGTGGTCAGGGTACGGCGAAAGATGGAAGTGTTCATGGGGTTGCCTTTCTGGCGCACGCCCGCACAGGGCGTGCAGAAGTATTGAATGCCCCGCCGGCAGTGAATGCGGCGCGGGGTTAGGAACAAAGCGCGACGGCGGAAGGCGGGCCGCGTCGGCTGTCTTGCCTGAGGTTCCGCCAGGGACGGCGGGGAACGGCGGCAGGCGGGAAAACTGCGAAAACCGGGGGAACGGCGTCGGGCGCCGCTACGCGGGGGAGTCCCGCGAACGGACGAAGCCAGGCGGCCAGGGCCCACAGGGCATCCTCGCCCCTGGCCAGCAACAGCGCGCAGCCCAGGGTGGCCACAGCGTGCGCGGCCAGCATCAGCGGTGCCGAACCGGGATCGCCGGCGGATGCATGACCCGCGACGGTAACCAGCTCGGGAAGCACCGGTGCGCCGCCGCCATGCTGGTGGCCGGCATGCAGGCTGGCCGGTCCCAGTGCGAGGGCCGGGGCGCTGAACGCGGTGAACGCCTCATGCAGGACCAGCTGTCCGACGCCAAGGAGCGCCCCCACAGCGGGAAAGGCGAGCCGCAGCCGGGTGGCGGCCGTGCTGGCGAGTCCGGTCAGGGCCAGGATGGCCAGCATGATGCCGGGGGCCGGAAGTTGGCCGCCGCCCGCCACGTGGGCCCCTGCCGCCAGGGTAAGTATCGCGGCGGCGAGGGCCGAGGAGCGGAGGAGGTGGAAGGGCGCGCGCGGCTGGTGTGTCGGCACGGCTCCTCCTCTCCCCGTAGCGGTTGCCGGCGAGATCCCGGGCATGGTTCCGCCGGTCCAGATTCTATCGGTGATTGGCACGCCGGCAGGTGCCGCTGCTTTCTGCGTCCTGTTATCCGACGCCTGCCAGCAGTTCGGCGAGGACATCCGCGGCGGTGTCGTGCCGGATCAGGGGAGCGGCCTGGCCGGCCCAGAGGGACATGAGTCCGGTGTTCCCGCGGGCGGCGGCCTCGGGCCGGAAACGCCCTGTCAGCCAGTTCTGGACGGGGAACGGCGCGATGGACCGGGCATCGGCCAGGTCGGTGGTGACGCGGTTGGGGATGCCGCGGGCCAGCCTGCCGCTGAGCGCCCTGGTGAGGACCGTCCGGCCGGCCGACGGGCTGAAAAGGAGCGAGCGGTAGGCCGGGACCGCGGCCGACTCGCGGGTGGCCAGGAACGCGGTCCCAACCTGCACGGCTTCCGCGCCGAGGGCAAACGCAGCAGCAACCCCGCGCCGGTCGGCGATTCCGCCGGCAGCTATCACCGGGATACGCACGGCGTCGGCAACCTGGGGGACCAGGGCGAAGGTGCCAATGAGCGACTCTTCTGCCGGCTGCAGGAAGGACACGCGGTGCCCGCCAGACTCCATGCCGCTGGCCACCACGGCGTCCACGCCGCCGGCCTCCAGCGCCACGGCCTCCTCCACGGTCGTGGCGGTGCCGAGCACCTTGATGCCGTGACGGTGGGCGTCCTCCACCACCTCGGGTGCAGGGACACCGAACACAAAGCTGATGACGGCGGGACAGGCTTCCAGCGTGGCCTCCACCTGTTCGCCGTAGTCGGGCAGGTACCGCGCTGGCATCTCCGGCAGCGGGATGCCGAGTTCCTGGAAGTACGGCTCCAGCAGGCTGGTGAAGCGGCCAAAGTCCTCCTGGTCCACGGCCCCGGCCTCATCGCCGGTGGGGATCCACAGGTTGAGGGCGAAAGGCCTGCCCGTGGCGGCACGAAGGTCCGCTGCCGTCCGGCGGATGGCGCCGCCGTCGTAGCCGTACAGGCCGTAGGAACCCAGCCCGCCGCCGTCGCTCACGGCTGCCGTGAGCTGCACGGAGGAGACGCCGCCGAAGGGTCCAAGGACCACGGGCGCGTCGATGCTCAGTAGTTCTGTGATGGGGGTGCTGCGGAAAGCGATGAAGTCCGGCTGGGGCATGGCTGTCTCCTGGCTGGTTGCCTATGGGCGGGTCCGTCCCTAGTCTTGCAAAGCCCCGACGCCGTTCCGGCCGGTTATTGCGGCGCCGGTGACTCCACCAGGTCGTAGCCGTCGGAAATGTGGAACAGCCGGCGGCCACCGGCCGGGGCGATGACCCACACCACATCGCCGTCTGCAGTGCGGGCATCCACCAGCCCGGCATGGACGCGGGCGCCGTCGCGCCGGAGTTCCACGGTGTCGCCAATTTCCACTTCGTCCCAGCGGGTGGGGCTCTTGACGCGGTTCGCCATTGAGGTCACGGGATTTTCCTTAGGTGGTCGGGCGGCTGTCCAGCCGTTCCTGCCATCAAACAGGTGCGGACCCGGTGGCTTCAATGGAGGACTGACCACGCCGGCCGCCGGCCGCTTGTGCAGCCCTCCAGTGCACGGGCAGAGTGCTGGACATGCTTTCACTTTCCGGTCCGGGGCCTAAGCCCGGCACTGGGGACGCAGGAGCGTGCGGCGTTAGACTGCGTTCGTAAGTGCCAGACGATCCAAGGAGATGTTCATGGACTACACCGGAAGCCAGTCGGAAAAGGTTGTTCCCGCTGGTGAGCTTGGCCGCAACCACATCGGCCAGACCATCAGCTTCCAACCCAACGAGTTCACAGTCGTCTTTGGGAAACTCGCCGGAGTCGCCCGGACGGAGGCTATGGTCTACTTGTCCCTGCAGGGGGTCGGAAACGGCACGCACCTGAAGGATGAATACGACCTGCCGCTCACACACGACGTTTACGTGCCGGTGGACGTCATCAGCAACGCCGAATCCACCATCAAGGACCTGTTCGGCAAGGTCCAGGAGAACCTCCGGGGCGCAGGCCACAAGGGTGAGGACCGCACGGACAAGCTGTAGCCACAGTCCCGGCACGGTCCTAGCCCTGGAGTTGGCAGGACGGCGGCCGGCCCCGGAACAGCAGCCGAAAAACGGCCATTGCCGACCCGGGGCCGGCCTGCCATTCTGGGTGCATCCGCAGTACAGGCACCCACGACAGGACAGGGCCATGCCTCTTTATCTCTCGAAATTCAGCTACACCCCGGAGACCTGGTCCCGGCTGATCAGCACTCCTGAAGACCGGCGGAAAGCTGCGCAGGCCTACATAGAGTCGGTGGGCGGAAAGCTGCACGGATTCTGGTACGGCTTTGGCGGCCATGACGGCTACAACCTGTGGGAAGCGCCGGACAACGTGTCCATGGCCGCCGTGGCCGTTGCGATCAGCGGGGGAGGTGCGCTCAGCTCCTTCGAAACCACAGTTCTCCTCACTGTTGAGGAAACAATGGAGGCCCTCCAAAAGGCCCGGGATATCAAGTACCGGCCGCCGGGAACGGAGTAACTGTCCGGCTCCGCGGGGAGGCGGACGACGGCGGTACTTCCCGCCGTCGTCGCCTTGCCTTCAGTGGTGCCCCCCAGAGGTTCCCGGCATGGGCGCGCCACAGCGCCCGCTGGGCTTTCGTCAGTACGCCTTGACCCGCTGCTCCACCACCAAATGGATCAGGGCAAAGACGTTGTCCTGGTCGATGGCCGCCAGTGCAGCGTCCAGCGCTGCCGGAATATCCTCGTCCTCCGTAACCGTGATGCCAAAACCGCCAAAAGCCCTGGCCATTAGCCCAAAGTCGGGGTTCTGCAGTTGGGTGCCGGAAATCCGGGCTGGGTAGTGCCGCTCCTGGTGTGTGCGGATGGTGCCGTATTCCTGGTTGTCCATCACGATTACCAGCGGTGTGGCACCGTACTGGGCGGCGGTGGCCAGCTCCTGCCCGTTCATGAGGAACTCGCCATTGCCCGCGATAGTGACCACGCGCCGTCGGGGATCATCCAGGGAAGCCGCGATGGCTGACGGAACGGAGTAGCCCATGGAGCCGTTGCGGGCGCTGATCATGGACGTATAGCTAGAACACGGACCAGCCGGTGAGGTCGGAGAGTTCGGCGAGGGCGGCAGTGCCGGCCAGCGAGTTGCCTTTGGCGTCCAGCCGCGGGCTCCAGACGCAGATGGCGCATTTGCCTGGAACGATGACCAGGATTCCGCCGCCCACCCCGCTTTTGCCCGGCAGGCCCACGCGGTAGGCAAACTCGCCGGCGGCGTCGTACATCCCGCAGGTCAGCATGATGGAACCGATCCTTTTGGCCTCGCTGGGGGACAGGACAGGTCCCTGGGCGCCCTGGCCGTCCCGGGCCAGGAAAAGCCCGGCGGTGGCGAGTTCAGCGCAGGACATCATGATCGAACACTGGCGGACGTAGCTTTCCACCACCGCTTCTGCTGGCCGCCGGAGATTGCCGAAGTCCTTCAGGAAGTGGGCCAGTGCTAGGTTGCGGCTGCTGCGGGCCAGCTCGCTGGCAGCCGCGGCCTCGTCGATGAAGGGCCCGGGCTTCTCGTTCCCCGGCCTGCTCCCTGCCTGTTCGGCGAGGAACCGCAGAAGCTGCGTGGCGGCGTCGGACGTTTCCTCCATCAGGTGGTCCGTGACCACCAGGGCACCCGCATTGATGAACGGGTTGCGAGGAATGCCGTGTTCCACTTCCAGCTGCACCAGCGAATTGAAGGACGTTCCGGACGGCTCGCGCAGGACCCGTGGCCAGAGCGCACCGGCCTTGCCGCCCTGCAGGGCCATGGCCAGCGTGAAGACCTTGGAAATGCTCTGGATGGAAAACGGGACGTGTGCGTCCCCGGAGCTGAACACTTCGCCGGACGTGGTGGCCACCGCGATCCCGAACCTGTCGAACGGGACCTCCGCGAGGGAGGGAATGTTGCCGGGAACGGATCCCGCTTCCCGGCGGGGACGGTGGTTGCTGACGATGTCGTTGAGGAGGGCACCCAGAGGTGGTGCCTGGAGTGTTGCGGTCATTTCCTGCCTGGAAGATCGTGATGGTTGGCTGCCCACTCCTGGATGTGGAGCAGGGCGACGAGGGAATCGCGGGGGTTTCCGAAGTCCAGGCGGGTTACCCGCGCGGCCTTGCTGACCCGGTAGTAGACGGTGTTCTTGTGGAGGTTCATGCGTTTGGCGCACTCGGCGACGTCGAAGGACGTATCGAAATACGCGCACAGGGTCGCGGCGAGCTCGGCGTCCTGCTCGAGCAGCGCGGCCAGGCTGCGGTGCCGGAAGGGGGACGACGTGAAATTGTGGACCGCCTCGCGGAAGAGGATCTCCTCCTCGAAGTCGTCCACCGTGGCAACGGCAACCGTATCCGCACTCCCCACACAGGCCAGCAGGGCTTCGGTGATGCGGGTGGCCGTATGGATGGACAACAGGTCCGGGACGATGGGACCGACGGCGGCAAAGGGGGTAAGGCC
The DNA here is from genome assembly GCF_059089885.1 of Arthrobacter sp. Y3221159. Taxonomy (NCBI): domain Bacteria; kingdom Bacillati; phylum Actinomycetota; class Actinomycetes; order Micrococcales; family Micrococcaceae; genus Arthrobacter; species Arthrobacter sp. Y3221159. The sequence goes on along the minus strand of NZ_JBNHFC010000003.1, from coordinate 67,552 downwards.
GAGGTGCTTGCGGGCATCCCGGACGATGGCCTCGGCGAGGGTGCGCAGCCCCGGTTCGGAGGTGCTCGGCTGTAGCCCCGGGACGATCACCGCGGTATCGCCATTGAACTGCCCGACGACGGCGGAGGCCTTGTACGCGGCGGCGTGGATGGATGCGAGGTTGGCCAGTTCGCCGTGCTTGAGTGCCGCATCGTCGGCCTGGGAGTCTGCGGCCGACATTCCGATGAGGACCAGGGCGGCCGGACGGTCCGCCGGGATCTTCTCGCTGTGGGCGCTGGCCGCGGCCTCGGCCGGACCGGACAGGAGCCGGACAATGCGGTCTTCCCGCATGTGCACGGACTGCTGGTTGCGGTAGCGGATCAGCTCCGCGGAAACCCGCGCGGCGGATCCTGTCAGGACGTAATCGACGTCCGGTCCAAAGCCCTCCCCGGTTTCCTGGAGCCAGATATAGCCCATGATCCGGTCGCCGGCGAACAGGGTGATGGCCACCCGTTCGCGCAGCCCGTCCTGCGGCCTGGCCGGGACGCGCACAGGCAGCCGGGTGCGGTGGAGTTCACGGTAGGCGCCCAGGTCCTTGAGCAGCAGTTCGTACTTCCGCGGCCCACGGCGGGCCAGGATGGAGGCCTTCCGCAGTTCGTCAATGTCGTTGGTGACTGTGGAGTAGGCAAGGACCTTGTTGGCGGCGTCCTCGATGACCACATGGCTTGAGGTCAACCGCGCCGTGGTCTGGGCGATGGCAAACAGGTCCTCCTCGAGGAGGGTCAGCACCTCGCTCTGGTAGCTGCGCGGCTGGATCCTGTCCTTCGCAATGGACAGCAGGCGGTCCCAATCTGCTCCTGGATCCACCAGGAGCAGCCCGGCCCCGGCAGTGTGCAGGAGTTCCTCCGCCTCGGCAACGTCTTCCCGGTTGCCCTTGATGGCCACCACCGGCGGGGGATTCTGCAGGAGCCGGCGCAGGGCCGGCAAGGCCGAACGGCCGCGTACGCCGATCAGCAGTACAAACGCGCCTGCTGCATCCGCGGTCCCGTCATCGGCGTCCAGGATCAGGAGCCGCTCGATGGCCGACCGGCCGGGGGAGGGCCGGAGGATGAGGCTGGCGAAACCCAAGGGGAGATCCGAGAGGATGTCGTCCACCGTAACCGCGGCCATAAGTTTCCTTTTGCGTTGACTCCGCCGGACGGCTCTGTCCGGTCACCTCATCGTATCCAGCACAAAGGTCACCGATTATGGAATGCAATCCAAGCCTGCGGTCCCGTTTTTGGTTTCCGATCCATGGAAGGGCCGTGCCGAAAGCTGCTGTTACACCGCCTCATTCGAAAAAGTTGTTCAACAATACCTTGCCAAGATTGTTCAACAACCTGTATCGTCGCTGGGGACGATAATTGTGACTCCAGTCACCCAAGGCAATGGATGGAACCATGGCAGAACCCGGCATCAAACTGAACCTGAGCACTTCCGCCCGGCGTACGGCGCTCCTCGGCGCCATGTTCCTCATGGCCACCAGCGCCATCGGACCGGGTTTCATCACCCAGACAACGGTATTCACAGCCCAGATCGGGGCCGCGTTCGCCTTCGCGATCCTGGCCTCGATCCTGATCGACATCGCAGTACAGATGAACGTCTGGCGGGTCATCGGCGTCACCGGACTCCGGGCACAGGAACTTGGCAACAAGGTGCTTCCCGGCATCGGCTGGTTCCTCTCCGGCCTGGTGTTCCTTGGCGGCGTGGTTTTCAACATCGGCAACATCGCCGGTACCGGCCTCGGAGCCAACGCCATGATGGGCGTGGACCCGAAGATCGGTGGCGCCGTCTCGGCCGTCGTCGCCATCCTGATCTTCCTCAGCAAAAAGGCCGGCATGGCGCTGGACCGGATCGTGGTGCTGCTGGGCGCCGTCATGATCCTGCTGATGATCTACGTGGCCATCGTCGCCGCCCCGCCGCTCGGAGAGGCACTGAAGAACACGTTCCTTCCCGAAACGGTGGACTTCCTCATCATCACCACCCTGGTGGGCGGCACCGTGGGCGGCTACATCACCTACGCCGGCGCCCACCGCATGCTCGACTCCGGCGCCACCGGCGTCCGGCACGTCAAGGAGATCACCCGCAGCTCTATCCTGGGCATCCTGGCCACCGGCCTGATGCGCGTGCTGCTCTTCCTGGCCATCCTCGGCGTCGTGGCCGGCGGAACGGTCCTCAGCAGCAACAACATGGCCGCCGAGGCCTTCGGCGCAGCGGCCGGTGAAATCGGCATGCGGATGTTCGGTGTGGTCCTCTGGGCAGCCGCCATCACCTCGGTCATCGGCGCAGCCTTCACCTCCGTCTCCTTCATCACCTCCTCCCGCACCCCCGAGCGCAAACGGAACCTCATCACCGTCGCATTCATTGCCGGCTGCACCATCGTGTACATCTTCCTCGGCCAGGCGCCCCAGCAGCTGTTGATCTTCGCCGGCGCCTTCAACGGACTGATCCTGCCGGTGGGCTTTGCGGTCCTGCTCTGGGTGGCCTGGCGCCGCCGCGACCTGATGCACGGCTACGTCTACCCCAAGTGGCTGCTCCTGGTCGGTGCCGCCGCCTGGGTCCTCACCGTGTTCCTCGGCTGGAACTCGATCCTGGGCCTGGCCAAGCTGTGGGCATGATGGAGCGCTCCAGCATCCTCCCCTCCGCGGCGCGCGAAGCGTTCCGCGGCGGGCTGGTGGAACCGACGTCGGGCTGGTCCCGCGGGTACGCGCAGGCGAACGTCCTGGCCATTCCGCGGGAGCACGCCTTCGATTTCCTGCTGTTTGCCCAGCGCAATCCCAAGCCATGCCCCATCCTCGGCATCCTCGAGCCCGGCGAAACCAGCGGCCCGCTGCTGGCCGGCGGGGACATCCGCACCGATGTGCCCAAGTACACGGTGTACCGCGACGGCGAAAAGGTGGACGAGCCCACCGATATTACCGGCCACTGGGGCGATGACCTGGTGACGTTCCTGATCGGCTGTTCCTTCACGTTCGAAGCCGCGTTGCAGGACGGCGGCATCGGCATCGCCCATATCGAGCAGGGCGTTAACGTGCCGATGTACCGCACCAACCGCCAGTGCGCTCCCGCCGGCGCCATGTCTGGTCCGATGGTGGTCTCCATGCGCCCCGTCCCCGCCTCCCAGGTGGCCGACGCGGTCCGGATCACCTCCCGCTACCCTGCCGTGCATGGCGCGCCAGTCCACGTGGGCAATCCACACGAACTGGGCATCAGCGACCTCGCCCGGCCGGATTTTGGCGACGCCGTGGCCATTCCGGACGGCCACATTCCAGTGTTCTGGGCCTGTGGAGTCACACCCCAGGCTGCCGTGATGCAGTCCCGGCCGCCGCTGGCTATCGGCCACGCGCCGGGCCACATGCTCATTACCGACGCGAGGGACAGCGACTACCTGGTTCCCTGAACCTGCGCCTTGAAAACGGGGCGCATTGAAAGTGGAGAGGGCCTGCACCAGCCGGTGCAGGCCCTCTCCGCTTAACAATTGCCGGGTCAGTGCCCCGTGTCGGTCAGTTGCGCAGTGCCGGCCAGGTGGCCCAGCAGCTCGGCTTCCGCGGCATCGAGGTAGGCGCGCAGCCCGGCCGCCGCCGCCTCGCGCTCGCCCGCCCGGAGCCGCTTCACGAGCTCCACGTTGCGCTCCACGTAGTGGCTGTGGAAGTCGGGGGCGGAGGCCATGGCATGGAAGACCAGACGCATTTCGGCGAGCACCCGGTCCATCAGTTCCTGCAGAGTGGCGCTCCCCGTCAGGCCCACCACCGCACGGTGCAGGGCCTGGTTGGCGTCCGCCATGTCCGTGACGGAGCCGGCGTTCCGGGCCACCTGGGCGCGCAGAACTACGGCTTCCATCTCGTCCAGCGTCTGGGGAGTGAGCTTACCCCAGAGCACGGCGGCAGGTTCGATGGTGCGGCGGATGCGGTAGATCTCGCGCACCTCCTCCTCGCCCGGCGATGCCACGAAGACGCCCCGGTTGGGGATGTGCGTGACAATCGATTCGCCGGCAAGGATGGTGAACGCCTGCCGCAGGGTATTGCGGGACACGCCCAGCGACGTGGACAGAGATTGTTCGGACAGCTTGGACCCGGGGGTCAGTTCGCCGGCCGCGATGCGGCTCCGCAGCACTGACGCGATCCACGCCGTGGTGTGCGCGTGTTCTGCCGTGCCGTGTTTTCCGGTGTCCAAGTCTTTGCCCCCGCTTTCGTCAACATTTGATGTTAGCTGACCGTCCCCAGCACTTCGCCGCGCACGACGACGGCCCCCGGCTCCTGCGCACCGCGGCGGAATGTGCCGGCACCGGACGCGGCCACCACGGTTTCCATTTTCATCGCCTCCACGACGGCGAGGGGCTGGTCGGCGGCCACCTCGGCGCCGTCCTCGGCCAGCCATTTGACCAGGTTGCCGCCCATCGGCGCGGTAACCCGGCCGTCGCCAGCGGCGTCGCCGCTGTGGCTGCCGGCAGCGTCGCGGGCGCCGGCCGAAGCTGCACCTGCCGAAACTGCGCCGCCGTGCATCAGGGCGGCATAAACCTGCGCCGGCAGTCCCAGCTGGACAGCCTTGCCGTCGATTTCCACGGTGAGGGTTTCGCGCCGCGCCACGGGCCCGGCAATTCCGCTCTTTAGCGAGGCCGCGAGCCGGCCGGAGAACTCGGACTCAATCCAAGTGGTGTAGACGCCCAGCCGGTCGGGTGCCGTGAAATCCGGGTCCCGCACCACAGCGCGGTGGAAGGGGACCACCGTGGGCACGCCTTCGATCCGCAGTTCGTCGAGTGCGGCGCGGGCACGGCGCAGCGCCTGCGCCCGGTCCTCGCCGCGGACGATCAGCTTGGCCATCAGGGAGTCGTATTCGGCCGGGATGACGGAGCCTGACCGGACCCCGGAGTCCACGCGAATGCCGGGGCCGGTGGGTGCTTCGAAGACGTCCACGGGGCCGGGGGAGGGCAGGAAGCCGCGGCCGGCGTCTTCGGCGTTCAGCCGGAACTCGATGGCGTGGCCGGTGGGCTGGGGGTCCTTGGTGATGGAGAGCGGCAGCCCGGCGGCGATCCGGAACTGTTCGCGCACCAGGTCGATGCCGGAGGTTTCCTCGGTGACCGGGTGCTCCACCTGCAGCCGGGTGTTGACCTCGAGGAAGGAGATGACGCCGTCGGGTGCCACCAGGTACTCCACGGTGCCCGCTCCGGTGTAGCCGGCTTCCCGGCAGATGGCGCGGGCGGACTCGTGGATGCGGCTGCGCTGCTCCGGCGTGAGGAACGGCGCGGGTGCCTCTTCCACGAGCTTCTGGTTGCGGCGCTGGAGGGAGCAGTCACGGGTGCCCACCACCACCACGTTTCCGTGCGTGTCGGCGATGACCTGGGCTTCGACGTGGCGGGGACGGTCCAGGAAGCGCTCCACGAAACATTCGCCACGGCCGAAGGCTACGGTTGCCTCACGCACCGCGGAGTCGAAGGCGTCGTCGATGTCCTCCATCCGGTAGGCGATCTTCAGGCCGCGGCCGCCGCCGCCGAAGGCCGCCTTGATGGCCACCGGGACGCCGTACTGCGCGGCGAACGCCCGGACCTCGTCGGCGTTTGCGGCGGGCCCGTCCGAACCGGGGACCAGCGGGGCACCGGCGCGGACGGCAATTTCCCGCGCCGTCACCTTGTTGCCCAGGCTGCGGATGGCGTCCGGCGACGGGCCCACCCACGTGAGTCCGGCGTCGAGCACTGCCTGCGCAAAGTCCGCATTCTCGGACAGGAAACCGTAGCCGGGGTGGACGGCGTCGGCACCGGCGCGGGCTGCCACTGCCAGGAGTTTCCCGATGTTCAGGTAGGTCTCGGCGCTGGCGGACCCGTCCAGGGCGTAGGCCTCGTCGCTGAGGCGCACGTGCAGGGCGTCGGCATCGGGATCCGAATAGACGGCGACGGACGCCAGGCCTGCATCGGCGCAGGCCCGGGCGATCCGGACGGCAATCTCGCCGCGGTTGGCGATCAGGACTTTTTTCATGGCTGCTTCTTTCACAGGCTGTTCGTGGCAGGCGTGGGGGTGATGGGCTGTGGCTGCTGCAGGGCCGAAGGCCGGAGCGGCTCCATGGTCACCGGATCCACGGCCTGGAACCGGATGGTGGTGCCGGGCGGGAGCTGCGCCGCCACCGGCAGGTCTTCGGGAACGACGACGGCGATCACGGGATAGCCACCGGTTACGGGGTGGTCGGCGAGGAAGAGGACGGGAAGGCCCGACGGCGGCACCTGCAGCGAGCCGGCCACCACGCCTTCGCTGGGCAGTTCCTCCGTCCGCGAGCGTTCCAGCGGTGTCCCGCCAGCTGTTGTAGCCAGCCGCACGCCGATTCGGTTGGACTCGGCGGTGACCGTCCAGCCCTGCCCGGTCAGGGCGGCGAGGGATTCCGGGGTGAACCAGTCGTCGCGGGGGCCCGGCGTCACGCGGAGTACCACCGTGGCGTTGCCGGTCCCGCCTTGCTGGAGGGCTGGATGCAGGGTTGGCGGTTCGGGCTGGCCCACCACGCGGCCCCGGTTCGCCGGGCTGACCGGCAGCACGGTTCCGGCGGCCAGCGGAGAAGGCCCGATCCCGGACATCAGGTCCGTGGACCGGCTGCCCAGCACGGGGGGAACGTCGATTCCGCCGCGGACGGCAAGGTAGCTGCGCAGGCCTGCCTCCGGGATGCCGAGGTGGAGGCTCTCACCGTCGTGCAGCGGGAAGGGGGCGTACATCGGGGCCGGGCGGCTGCCGCTGCCTGAGCGGATCTCGGCGTCTGCGGGGGCGCCGGTGAGCGCTGCAGTCAGTTCGCCGCGGGCACGTACGGACAGCCCGCCCAAAACGGTTTCGAGCACCGCGTCACCCGGCGGGTTTCCCACCAGCCGGTTCGCCTGGCGTGCGCTTGCGGCGTCGGCAGCGCCGGAGGTGGAGACGCCGAGGTCGCCGAAGCCGGGGCGGCCAAGGTCCTGGATGAGGGACTGTGGGCCGGGTGCGATGATCTCCAGGGCGTGAGCGCCGTCAGCGGGGACGCCGGCTGGGGTGAGCTGCTGTCCGGCGGGCTCGGCCTGTCCGGCGGGCTCGGCCTGTCCGGTGGGTTCGGTGACTTCCACGACTTCCCGCACCGCGACATAGCGGACGGTGCTGCCGGGCCGGAGCAAGGCAGGCTGTTCACGGTCCAGGTCCCACATCCGGGCGGCGGTGCGTCCGATCAGCTGCCAGCCGCCGGGGGAGCGCCGCGGGTACACGGCGGAGAAATTGCCGGCGAGGGCCACGGAACCGGCGGGAACGGCGGTCCGCGGCGAACTGCGCCGCGGAACATTCAGCGCGTCATTCTCGCCCACCAGATAGGCGAAGCCGGGGGCGAACCCGCCGAACGCCGCCGTCCACAACTGCCCGGTGTGCGCGGCGACCACGCCGTCGGCACCAAGCCCGGTCAGCCTGCCTACTTCGGCGAGGTCGTCGCCGTCGTACACCACCTCGATCCGGACGGGATCGGCACCGGCGGCGTTCACAGCGGCCGGGTCCCTGTCCAGCGTGCCGACGGCGGCACGGGCCGCCTGTGCCGAAGCGCGCGAATCGAAGACCGCCAGGACGGTCCGCGCGGCGGCCAGGACATCCACCTGTCCGGGCAAGGGCGTCTCCTGCAAACGGGCATGGACGGCCAGGACCGTTTCCAGGGAGTCGAGTTCCAGAAGGAGGGCGCGGGGCCCGGCCCAGCGGATGTGGAGGGAGCTCACACGAAGCTCCGGATTTCCACGCCGGCTGCTTCCAGTTCCCGCCGCACGGCGGCGGCCATGGAAACGGCGCCGGCGGTATCGCCGTGCAGGCAGATGCTCTCCGCTTCCGCCTTGATGGCGGATCCGTCGCGGGCAATGATGATTCCCTCGGTGGCCAGACGGACCATGTTGGCGGCGACGGCGCCCTCGTCGTGGAGCACGGCGCCGGCCTCGCGCCGGGAGACCAGGGTCCCGTCAGGGTTGTAGGCGCGGTCCGCGAAGGCTTCGGCCACGCCCCGGAGCCCGGCGGCCTCGGCGCGGGCCAGGGCTACGGAGCCGGGGAGCAGGAGCAGCGGCAGGTCGCCGCCGAAGGCCTTGACCGCATCCACGACGGCCTGGGCGTGCGTTTCGTGCGTGACGATGGTGTTGTAGAGGGCGCCGTGCGGCTTGACGTACCGGATGCGGCCGCCCGCGGCCGTGGCCAGTGCGCTGAGGGCACCCATTTGGTAGAGGACGTCATCCGCGAGTTCCGTGGCGGAGCAGTCCAGGAACCGCCGGCCGAAGCCGGCAAGGTCGCGGTAGCCCACGTGCGCACCGATGACGACGCTGGCCGCGACGGCATCCCGGCAGGTGCTGGCGATGGTGGACGGGTCCCCAGCGTGGAAGCCGCAGGCGACGTTGGCGCTGGAGACCGAGCGGAAGATTGCTGCGTCATCGCCCATGGTCCAGTTACCGAAGGATTCCCCGACGTCGCTGTTGAGGTCAATGAAGGCCATAGTGATTCTCGTCTCGTTGAAGTGGTCTCTCTAGGATGCACGAGAATCAAGGATTGTTCAACAATCTTGGGATGGATTTTGTCGATTCGCGTGCCCATGGTCGGACGGCGATACACGCCCACGCCGGTTCACGGGAGGCCATCCGGGCAGCCGTCGAAAAGATTCACGGCAAAACAGGAGTTCCAGGGGACGTTCAACCACAACGTGTTCTGCGGGTCCTTCGACACCCGGCTTTAGTTGGCCGTCGTATCGCCTCTGTTGAGGAAAGACCCTGCTTCCCATGGGAGTGGAAGCGGGTCTTTCCTCAACTGCAGACCATCGGCGCCCTGCATGGCGCCAGAGGTTGAACCAACAGGTTCTGGTGAAGAGTGACCCACCCGTCGGCCTCCAGTTGCCCATGGTCAAACTGGTCTGGGACGAGGGCAACGTTCCTGCCGTCCGGCCCCGCAACGAATCCGATAACCTCGCGGCTGTCGGCCATGGTCTCGCAGAGCTCCCAGTAGTCTCCCGTCGTGATCGCCTGGCCGACCAGGCAGACGTCGTCCGCGGACGCGCCCTGAGTGGCGTAGTAATCCGTGTATTCGTAAATAGCCAGAAACCGCGCGCTTGCGACTTCTGCTTCCCCGCCCGCCACTGCGTTGATGTCCAGCACGTCACGTTCCGTGGCCGGCCGTTCCAGCACCGTCATTGTCCCTGCCTGCACGATGAAAAAGTGCGCGTAGAGCAGGCCCAAGGCCACGCAGGTACCTATGCCGACAACGGCTGACAGCGCTACGACGAGTCTCCAAAAAAGGGTCAGCGGCACCCGGCGCTGCTCGTGAGAATGAGTAATCAAGCCTTCCCCCAAGGCTAGGTTTTTCTTGAAGAGTACACGCCCTGGCCGGGGGACTTTGGCGCCAGTGCTTTGATAGCGTACGCCTTTCGTAAGGGCGGAAGGCCCCGGTTCCAATTAGGAAACCGGGGCCTTCTCAGCTGGCGGTGACGGTGGGATTTGAACCCACGTTGGCTTTTACACCAAACAACATTTCGAGTGTTGCACCTTCGGCCGCTCGGACACGTCACCAACCTCAATAGGGTACCGGAGCGGGGCGCACATCCCCAAAACGGGCGATGATCCCCGGTGGTAGGGCTCTCTGCCACCGCGACCTTCGAGGGCAGCTGGCAGAGGTGGCCAACCGTGCAGCGGTGCCTGCCAAAATGTCATACCCCCATTGGAGGATGTCCTCATGGGAATCGGCACGCGCACGGCGTCAGCGATGGAGGGCATTCGTTCCACCGTGGCTGCCCTCGAGGCGCTGTTCCTCGAAGAAGAGGAACTGGAGGGTACGGCCGCAGACGGGAATGCCGACGGATCCGTGGTGGATGTCATGGGGCGGTTGTATCGGCTTCGGTTGGCGCGACTGGAGCTGGAGTCGACACTGGAGGCCCAGAACGCTGCACTGAAAGCCCGGGACTCGGCCGAGGCCTTCGACCTGCAAGAGGCCATGCTCCCACCGGACGCACGGGTGCGGGAGCGGACCTTCAGTGAAGTCTCCACGGTGGAGGAGATCGCCGGGGTTCTCACCATCTCCTCTGGTGCCGCCGCCGCGTTTTTGGCGCAGTCGCGGCGGGTATGCTCCCTGCCGTCGGTGTACGAGTCTTTGTCAGCCGGGGCGTTGTCGTGGCAGCACGCCAGGATCATCGCCGATGAAACCGAGAACCTGGACCATGCCAGCGCTGTGGTGCTGGCGGACCACTTCCTGGACCAGGATGCTCCGAATCCTGCGCGGGGCTGTCCGGCTGGGCAGCTGGTTCCTTCACGGTTGAGGTCGAAGGTGCGGGCCTGGCGGGAGCGGCATCATCCGGAGTCGATCGAAAAACGGCACGCCAAGGGTGTTGCGGACAGGCGGGTCGAATTCACCCCTGACCGGGACGGCATGGCCTGGATCTCGGCCTACCTCCCGGCCGACTCCGCGTTGGCGGCCTGGAACAAAACCACGGCCATCGCCCGCGGCCTGCAAGGCCCCAACGAAACCCGAACCCTTACTCAGATCAGAGCTGACGAGTTCACCCGCCGCCTCCTAAGCACCGGCACCACCGCCACGGCGGATGGCCGCCCCGCGGGGGCCAGCGGGGCGGACGACAGGATCCCGGATAGCAACGGCGCGGGCGCCTGCCGCACCGGCGTCCGTACCCCCGGGCGGGCCTCCCATGACCACGGTGAAGGCGTCCAACAACTCCCCGAAGGGTTCATCGGGCTTGCCGCGCTCGATGGGTCCGACGAGCCCGCTGCGGACCTCGGCATCCCCGACGCCCTGGCAGCGGCGTCCCTGGAGGCGAGCAGCGCCGGCGGCCACGGAGACAGCAGCCTTGGGGATCCCGCAACCAGCGTGTTTCCCGGCGATCCGGAGGGCGGGAAGATTCCGACCCCGCGGGCGGACGTCATCGTCACCGTCCCCGTGCTCGCCCTGTTCGGCCAAACGGACGAACCAGCCATCCTGGACGGGTACGGCCCGATCCCGGCGTCGATGGCCCGCAAACTCCTCGCCGACGGCGCCGACTCCTTCACCCGCGTCCTCGTTGACCCGCGCGACGGTGCACCCCTCGAAATCGGCCGCACCAGCTACCGGATCACGAAAGCAATGCGACAAGCCCTGACCCTCCGGGACGGCAAATGCACCTTCCCCGGCTGCAACAACAACTCCCTGGACAACGAAGCCGACCACCTCACCGCCTGGCAACACGGCGGAACAACCGGCATCAGCAACCTGGCACAACTCTGCCCAAAACACCACCGGCTCAAGCACACCAGCGGCTGGACACCCACAGAAGCAACCAATAACGGTCCACCCGGGTGGACCTCACCCACCGGCCGCTACTACCCCAGCGAACAGCCCGACTGGGACCCACCACAATGGCCCGCGGGTATCCTGCCGCCCGAAATTCTTCCACCGGGAGTCCTCCCAAGGAAACGAAGTCTCCTTGAGGATGCGGTTGTCGAGTATCTGTCCGGCTGACAACACATCTGGCGTGCCCCGCCCGCTGTACCACCGCGCGCCTGGACAGTCGCACATCGCCCCCACCCGGCGTCGGACTTTCCCCGCCCGCGGCTGTCCGGCTAGATTCATCAGCAAGATGACTAATGCGCATGATTCTGTCCACGCCACTGCCTACTGGACCACCGCCCGGGAACACGGCGAGCTGCTGCCTGAGGAGCTCCCGGCTCGGGCTCCCGGCGAAGCCCTGGTGCGTGCCCTCTACTCCGGCATCAGCAAAGGCACGGAGATGGTGGTCCACCGGGGCGCTGTCCCGCCAAGGGTGGCTCAGGAGATGCGGGCACCCCACCAGGAGGGGCAGTTCCCGGGGCCCGTGAAGTACGGCTATCTGTCAGTGGGCGTGGTGGAGGAGGGGCCGGAGGAATGGAAGGGCCAGCGGGTCTTCTGCCTCAACCCCCACCAGGACCGTTACGTGGTGCCGGTCTCGGAGCTGACCCGGATCCCGGATGACGTGCCCACCCGGCGCGCAGTCCTCACGGGAACCGTGGAGACTGCTGTCAACGCGCTGTGGGAGGCCGGACCGCGGCTGGGGGACCGGGTGGCGGTGGTCGGCGCAGGGCTGGTTGGCGGCATGGTGGCCACCCTCCTGCGCACCTTCCCGCTGTCCCGCCTCCAACTGGTTGACCTGGACCCAGGCCGGAAAACCCTGGCAGACGCGCTGGGCGTCGACTTCGCCCACCCGGATGACGCGCTGGCAGACTGCGACATCGTCTTCCACTGCTCCGCCTCACAGGAAGGCCTGGAAAGAAGCCTGCAGCTGGCCGGCGATGAGGGGGACGTCATCGAGATGTCCTGGTACGCCAACCGCGAGGTCACCCTGCCGCTCGGCGAAGACTTCCACGCGAGGCGCCTGTCCATCAGGGCCAGCCAGGTGGGCGTCGTGGCCCGCGCCCGGCGCCACCGGCGCACCAACGCGGACCGCCTGGAGCTTGCGGTGTCCCTCCTGAAAGATCCGGTGTTCGATGTTTTCCTCACCGGGTCGTCGCCATTCCAGGAACTGCCCGAGGTGGTGCAGGGCCTCGCCCACGGCACCATCGACGCCCTGTGCCACGTCATCGAGTACCCGCAACACAACGTAGAACCGCAGCAGCCAGCCCCCACCCATCCCACAGACCAGAGGTAATGCATGTTCAGCCTGACAGTCCGCCGCCACTTCATGATCGCCCACAGCCTCCCCCGCGAAGCCTTCGGCCCGGCGCAGGCCCTGCACGGGGCAACCTTCGTCGCGGAGGTTGCCTTCCGCCGTCATTCGTTGAACGATGACGCGATCGTCCTGGACATCGGCGCCGCCGGAACCTTCATCGAGGAGGTGCTGGCGGGACTGAACTACCGCAACCTCGACGAGCACCCTGACTTTGCGGGCAGGCTCAGCACCACCGAGGCGTTGGCGCAGTACATCGCGCAGGAAGTCGCGGGAAAAATCGAAAACCACGACGACGGCCGGCACCTGCAAGGCATCGACGTCACCTTGCGCGAAAACCCGGACGCCTGGGCCACCTACTCGCTGGACCTGACAGCCTAGAACCATGCGCCGTATCCGCCTGCTGGTTCCCGGCAACATCCACCACCACTCCGGAGGCAATGCGTACAACGCCAAGCTGGTCCGCGGGATGACGGAGCTCGGGGCCGACGTCGAGGTGGTGCCCGTTGAAGGCGCCTGGCCGGAACCCTCGGCCAAGGACCGGCGCCGGTTCGGCGGCATTATCGGCGCTTGGGGTCCGGAGGCGGAGCAGGAGCCTGCCGTGGACATCGTGGACGGGCTCGTCGCCGTCGGCGTCCCGGACGAACTGGAGTATGCAGCCAAGGCCGGGCGGCAAGCCTGGGTCCTGGCACACATGACAGTTGATGTGACGGCGGATCCTGGCCCGGTGGAACGTGAGGCGCGGGCCATGCGGGCAGCCTCCGGAATCATTTCCACCAGCACCAGCACGGCGGCCATCCTGCAGGAGCGCCATGGGCTGGCCGGGATCCGCGTCGCCCTCCCCGGCGTCGATCCCGCACCCGTGGCATCCGGATCCCGCCCGCCACGCCTCATTGTCGTGGCGGCCCACCTGCCCAACAAGGACCAGTTGCTGACCGTGGAAGCCCTCGCCCTAATCAAGGATCTTGAGTGGAGCGCAGCCATGGTGGGGTCTGACCAGGCGGACCCGGATTACGCGGCGGAGGTGCGGGCCGCCGTCGCTGCCAGCGGGCTGGACGACCGGCTCAGGATCACTGGCGAGCTCCTGGGCTATGCCCTGGAAAATGCGTGGGACGCCGCGGACCTCAGCCTGCTGGTGTCCCGTGTGGAGGCATTCGGCATGGTGGTCACCGAGTCACTGGCACGGGGAATCCCGGTGGTGGTGCGGCAGGGGACAGGTGCAGAGGAAGCGCTCGGGCTGGCACGGTTGGTGAAGGACGACGGCGGCGCCCGGCTTCCCGGCGCGGCCGTACCGCTTGTGCCGGGGGACCGGGAGAACCCCGCGAGGCTCGCCGGCGTCCTGCGCCACTGGCTGCGGGACCAGGCAACGAGGGACGAATGGCGGGCGGCCGCGCTGGCGGCCCGTGACCGGCTGCCGGGGTGGGACCAGACGGCAAGAGTCGTCCTGGAGGCGTTGGAGCCCGGGGAGACGGCGGAGTAGGACTTCCCGCTACAGACGGCTGCGGTGTCCGGCGAAGAAATCACGGAGCAGTTCCGCGCATTCGGCTTCCCGCACCCCGGAGTAAACCTCCACCCAGTGGTTGAGCCGGCGCTCGCGGAGGACGTCGAACACCGATCCCGCGGCGCCCGCCTTCTCGTCCCAGGCACCGAAGACAACCCTGGGAATCCGGGCGAGGACGATAGCGCCGGCACACATGGCGCACGGTTCAAGGGTGACCACCAACGTGCAGTCGGACAACCGCCAGCCGTCGGCCTTCCCGCCGTCGCGGGCCGCAAGCTCGCGCAGCCGCTCCGCTGCCTGGCGGATGGCCACCACCTCGGCGTGTGCCGTGGGGTCCCCAAGCTCCTCCCGCTGGTTGCGTCCGGAACCCAGCACCGCGCCGTCGGGCCCCAGCACCACGGCGCCGATTGGCACATCCTCTGTTGCAAGGGCGCGGCGGGCCTCCGCAAGGGCAAGACCCATCCACGTGTCGTGTGTTCCAGTGGAGACCATGGCTCAATGATAGTTTCGAAGGATACCCTGAGCCCGTGACGACCAGCCCCGGGAGGCACAAATGAGCACCGTCCGTGACCGCGTGGACAGATGGTTCAAACCATATGCCGCCCTGTGGCTGACCCTGATCATCGGTGGAACCCTTGTGCTTGCCATGGCACTGCTGGGCGCCGAGGTGTACTCGGACGTGGTGGATGAGGAAGGCCTGGCCAGCCTCGATATTCCTGCACTCGACTATTCGCAGTCACTGCGGAACCCCGAAACGGACGCCTTCGTCACCGCATTCACAAACATCGGTGGCGGGGTCGGGATGCCCATCCTCGCGAGCATCCTCACCGCCTGGCTCACGTTCCTGAGCCGGTCCTGGCGGCCGCTGATCCTGGTTGGCGGTGCAGCCGCGGTGTCCACCACGGCAACCACGATCGGCAAGCGCCTGGTGGGCCGGACCCGTCCCGAACATACGGAGGCCGTGCCACCGTATGAAACCACGCCGTCCTTTCCAAGTGGCCATACCCTGAACACCACCGTGGTGATCGGCGTGCTGCTCTATATCCTGTGCCTGCACTTCTTCAAGCTGTGGGTCCGCATCACCGCCATCACAACGGGCGTGATCTTCATCATCGCGATGGGATTGAGCCGGGTATACCTGGGGCACCACTGGCTCACGGACGTGATGGCCGGCTGGCTGCTGGGCCTCGCGTGGGTGCTGATGGTCATACTTGCCCACCGGCTGTTCCACATGATCAGGCGGCGGGAGCACGTGGGCCCGGCACCCGATTTCGAGCATCCAGTGGTGCGGGATGTGGTGGTTGATGCCCTGCATCACGACGGCCCCGGCGGGCACGGGAAGGACAACGCCGGGTGATAGTTTTGACGCATGCGAACTCTCGTTGTGGACCACCCGCTCGTCGCCCATAAGCTCACCGTCCTGAGGGACAAAAACACCCCGTCCCCGGTGTTCCGGCAGTTGACCGAAGAGCTGGTGACCCTCCTCGCCTACGAGGCGACCCGCGAAGTCCGCACCGAACCCGTCACCATTGAAACGCCCGTCAGCAGCACCGTGGGAACCGCATTCACCAAGCCCACCCCGCTGGTGGTACCCATCCTGCGCGCCGGCCTGGGCATGCTCGAGGGGATGACCAAGCTCGTCCCCACCGCCGAAGTGGGATTCCTCGGCATGGCCCGGGATGAAGAAACCCTGGACATCATCACCTACGCCGAGCGGCTTCCCGAAGACCTCACCGACCGCCAGATCTTCGTCCTGGACCCCATGCTCGCCACCGGCGGAACCCTGCGCGAGGCCATCAAGTTCCTGTTCAAGCGCGGCGCCTCGGACGTCACCTGCATCTGCCTGCTGGCCGCACCTGAGGGCCTCGCCAAGCTGGAAGAGGAACTCGCGGACGCCAACGTGACGATTGTCCTGGCATCCATCGACGAAAAGTTGAACGACAAGTCCTACATTGTTCCCGGGCTCGGGGACGCGGGCGACCGCCTGTACGGCATCGCCGGCTGAGGTTCAAGCCTTCCAAGACAAGGGGTGCAGCCGTAGCCTGAGCCCATGGACTGGAAACTTGAACTCGTGTTTGTCCCTGTGTCCGATGTGGACCGTGCCAAGGATTTTTACGTCAACAAGGTTGGCTTCAACGCCGATTTCGACCAGCGGCCCACCGACTCCATCCGCTTCGTCCAGCTGACTCCGCCGGGCTCGGCCTGCTCCATCTGCATTGGTGAAGGACTTACGGACGCCCCTCCGGGGACCGGTTCCAACCTCCAGCTGGTGGTCAACGACATCGAAGCCGCGCACCGCCACCTCAAGGAGAACGGCGTCGACGTCAGCGACGTGGACGTGCAGGACTGGGGCCACTTCGTCTACTTCGCCGATCCGGACGGCAACAGGTGGGCGGTGCAGTACATCCCGGGACGGGACTCTTAAGCCCAAAAATCACCGGCCCTCACGCACGGACAGCGTGAGGGCCGGTGAAATTCAGCAGCGGCTTAGTACCAGTTGTTGGCGTAGTGGAAGTTCAGCGCGCCACAGGGGGACTGGTAGCGCTCCTTGATGTAGTTCAGGCCCCAGTTGATCTGTGTGCGGTAGTTGGTGAGGTAGTCCGCACCGGCGCTGGCCATCTTCTCGGCGGGCAGGGACTGGACGATGCCGTAGGCGCCGCTACTGGGGTTGGTGGCCGTGGTGGTCCAGTCGGATTCCTTGGTCCAGAGCGTCACCAGACACTGCATCTGGTCCTGGGCCCAGCCGTAGGAACCAAGCTGGCCGGCGGCGTAGGCCTGCGCGCCTGCCGGGTCGTTGACCGCGACGACGGGAGCCGGCTCGGGTGCAGGAGCCGGCTCGGGTGCAGGTGCCGGAGCGGGCTCGGGTGCCGGAGCAGGCTCAGCCGCGGGGACGGGCTCCGGCGCGGGTGCGGGGGCCGGCTCGGCGGCCTGGGGAACAACGTTGATTTCGGCGGGGGCGGGAGACTCGGCCGGGTGGGACCGGATCTCGCTCTTTTCGATGCTCATCTGCGCATCGGAGTCCGCCGCCGTGGTGCTTGTGGTGGACGCCGCCGGAATAAAAGCATTTGTCGCCTGGCCGGCGGCGCCGAGGCCTACCAGCAGCGCACCGGACGTTGCGAGGACCGCGGCACGCTTGCCGAGGGTGAACTTCTTGCCTTCCGAACGCTGGGAATCGCTGTCGGAACCCTGTTTCGGGCGCGGTTTAGCCGGGAATGTAAACATGATGAATCGCCTCTCACACCTGCGGAGTTAGCTGTCGGGTTCGGATGAGGGCATCCGGCCGCACGGAAATATCACGTGCTGGCTTAACCCCAAGGGCAAATCAGTGCCCGGGACGGTGGGTCCCCCGCCTCTGCCTTCGATCAAGCGGAATCCGGGAAGTGGCAGAGCTTGGCGTCATCCGGATATACGGCCCGAACGGGAACCGTACCCAATCGACGCTACAGGAGTTCAGCGCTTAAGTCACATTTAGGTAACGGACATCACGATGACGGCGCGTCGACTTGTGCCAGTCGGCGCATAAGGGCAGGTGGAGGGCTATGCGTCTGGCCCGGCTGTGATGCGGCCGTGACCTTCCCTTCGTGGGCCTGTCTATTCATTGCGTTGGACAAGTCCCGTCCGCTGGTTCCCTCCGCGGCCGAGGCCGGCCTCTTCACCCAAACGGGGCGGTCCTGGGCGGCGTCCATCGCGATGAGTAACAGCGCCTGGACCTCCGGTGTGGGCGGGCGGAGCCTGCGCGGCAGTTCAAGCCGTCGAACTTGGGAGCATCGCATCCAGTGGTCACAGTCCATCGACCGTACATACGGCGCTCGCGGCCGGGAGGTATTCGGCCCGGACGCGTGGGCCAGGTGCAGGGAGCGGAGTTGATCCTGGGCCTGCGGGCCGATAAACGCGGGCTTGCGGGAAAATTTCTTCCCTTGCTCCGCGCGCCGCTGGACACGCGCCGGGGCAGTAGGGGGCGATTTTGGCAATTCGCACTCACTTGAATAAAAAACTTCGCGGAGTCGCCTTTCGCGAAGAATATTCTGCCAACAGCCCTATTTGTGGCGGCAAATCGGATAACGAATGTTATTCTTTAGCTTCCGCCAGAATCGTGATCTGCGCCACAATAGAGCATTTCGTCTCACAATGCGGACGATTCGATCCATTGTTACTTGCAAGTTGCCATTGTTACGCTGCACACTTCCAATGTGAACAAGAACTCAACAGCACCTGCAGCCGCAGAATATTGGCCCAGCACATCAGCTGCTGCCGACATGCGCTGTTGTCGAATGCACGCCTGACCTTCTCCACCCATCGAAGTTCTTAGGCATTCGCCCCCCAGCCCAGCGTCGGGCGCCCCTCCCCAGTCCGCATTGCGGGGAAACCCAGCATTCGAGCCGCGATGGCGGCCATTCACATTGAGGTAAGCAATCCATGTCTGTTGCATCCGGATACGTCCACATCTCTGTCCGTAACGCCGCCAAGGCAGGCCAGCCCTCCGGCCTCCGCCCCGGATTTGGTCCGCGCCCGTCAATTTCGCCGTCTTCCGGAAGCAGCTTCCCAGCCCAGGGCTACGCGCCGCAGGGCTACAACCCCAACTCCTACGGGCAGCTCCGCGCCGTTCCCACGGCTGACTCCGCTCCTGTAACGGCACCCACGCCCGTGGTGGCAGGACCCAACGCCGTCCGCCCGGTGGCCAATGACAATGTTGCCCGCGGGTTCGTCCTGTACATGGGCATCGACGAGGAAACCGCTGCGGCTGCCGGCACCTCCATCGCCAAGCTTGCGCAGGAAATCCGCGCCTACGCCCAGTCCCTGGTAACCGGCGCCGAAAGCTATGCAGCCGTTGCCGTTGCCCCCGCGGGCACCCCCGGTTCGGCGCTCGACGTCGTCCGTTCCACCTTCGGCGACCCCACGGTGAACTCCCGCCAGCGCACCGAGACGCCCCGTCCGCAGCAGCCGCAGGAGCCGCGCCCGTCCGGTGTCCTGATCGATCTTGCCCGCCGCGAAGTCCACCTCGACGGCGAATCGCTCAACCTGACGTTCAAGGAGTTCGAGCTCCTCAACTACCTGGTGGAAAACGGCACCCGCACCGTGGGCCGCGACGAACTGCTCGAAGGCCTGTGGCGGAACGCCGAGGAAGTGCCCAACGAGCGCACCATCGACGTCCACATCCGCCGCCTCCGCTCCAAGCTGGGCCGCCTCGCCAACACGGTCCGCACCGTCCGCGGCCAGGGCTACCGATTCTACGAGCACCCGGAAGTAGTGGTCTGGGCCGCTCCTGAATACTCGATCTGACCCCAGGTCTTCCAACCAGCACCCGTCCCCGTTTGGGGCGGGTGCTGGTTCGTTAAGCTTGGGGCATGAGTGAGCACCATCTTCGCCGCCTTGTGATCATGCGCCATGCCAAGGCGGACTGGCCCGGCGGTGTGCCCGACCACGAGCGGCCGCTGGAGGAGCGCGGCCACCGGGAGGCGCCGCTGGCCGGGCGCTGGCTGCTCAAGCACAACATCGTCCCGGACTTCATCCTCTGCTCCAGCGCCCTGCGTACGCGCCAGACCTGCACCTGGGTGTGCTCGGAGCTGGGGGACAAGGCACCCACGCCGAAGCTGGAGGACGGCCTGTATGCCGCCTCCGCCCTCCGCATGCTCTCTGTCATCAACCATGTGCCGGATACCGTGACAACGCTTATGCTGATTTCCCACCTGCCGGGCGTGCAGGACCTGGCCATGCACCTCGCCTCCCGCGATTCCGACCACGACGCCTATATGGACGCGGCCACCCGTTTCCCCACCAGCGCACTCACCGTACTGGAGACGGAAAAGCCCTGGGCGGAGCTGGACGGGCAGGATGCCAGGATCACCAAGTTCAAGGTGCCCCGCGCCCATTAGCCCCGTTCCGGCCGGGTGGTTCTGGCAGAGTAGGGAGCGTGAATCTCCGGGACTCCCTGCTTGCAGTGCTGGTGGCCGTGCTGTGGGGCCTGAACTTCGTGGCAATCGACATCGGCCTGCACCCGGGCGGCGTGGAGGTGCCCCCGCTCCTGTTCGTGGCCATGCGCTTCATTTTGGTGGTCCTGCCGTGGATCTTCTTCATCAGGAAACCGGACGTCAGCTGGATGGCGATCATCGGCGTCGGGCTCTTCATGAGTGCGGGCCAGTTCGGCCTCCTTTACCTGTCCATGGCGCTGGGAATGCCGGCCGGCCTGGCGTCCCTGGTCTTGCAGGCCCAGGTACTGCTGACCGTCCTCCTCGCCGCTGCGTTCCTTGGCGAGCGGCCGAACCGCAGGCAGCTGGCCGGCGTCGTCCTGGGCGTGGCGGGCCTCGCCGTGGTTGGCGCGGGCCGGAGTGCCGTTGCACCCCTGCTGCCGTTCCTGATCGTGCTCGCTGCGGCCCTGTCCTGGGCGGCGGGAAACGTCATCGCCCGGAAAGCGAAGGCAGCCTCGGGGCTGGGCCTGGTGGTCTGGTCCGGCGCCGTGGTCCCGGTACCCCTCACCGCGCTCTCGCTCCTCGTGGACGGCCCGGACGCGGTACTCGCCACGCTCGCCACCCTCCAGGCGCCCACCATCCTCACCGCGCTCTATACCGCCGTCTTTGCCTCACTGGTGGGCTACGGCATCTGGAACCGGCTCCTGGCCAGCCACCCGTCGTCGGCCGTTGTGCCGTTTACGTTGCTGGTCCCCGTGGTGGGGATGACCGCCGCATGGCTTGTGCTGGGGGAGGTGCCGACGCCCACCGAGCTGGCCGGCGGCCTGCTGCTCCTGTGCGGAGTGGCGACGGCGGTGCTGACCCTGGGCGGGTGGCGTCAGTGCCGCGGGGTGGAACCGGCTCCGGGCTTGGGCGCAGGCCTGCGGGCTGGATCCGCGGACGACGACGGCCGCTTGGCTGTCGGGGGTACGCGCGACGTGGTCCGCGATCCGGAGCCGCGCTGAGCCGTGCCGCTTCTTGCCGCGCCGCCCTTTGCTGCCGCGATTTTAGGTCCGGCGCCTCTGGATGCAGCGCCCTTGGTGGCCGCCGGGCGGGAAGCAGCGGCAGGCCGCCGCTTCGCAGCGGGCCGCCGGGCAGGCGCCACCCTTCTGCCGGCAGGCCAGGCGGCACCAATGAACAGGACCAGGAACGTTGCCACAAAGGACACCCCGGCGCCGAAGAAGTAGTTGTCTGGATCATTGGTGGGCACCGGCGTGCCCAGGAACGTGGACTGGCCGTCAAACGCCAGCTCCCACGTGCTCAGGAACGCCAGGACAAGGCCGACAGTGAGGCTGGTGCCGGCCCCGACGCACAGCAATACCAGCCGGCGGCCCCGCACCAGGACCTCGCCGACGGCGGACAGATACGCAAGGGCAAGCACGCCAAGGAACGCGACGAACACCGGCTCGGCGAGGGTCATCCCCGTGAGCACGAGCAGCAACGCGGCAACGATGCCGGCGATGACCGCGAACTTTCCGCTTTTCCCCATGTGGCGCACGTGCACCATCATTCCGGAGGAGCAGGCTGCCGCAGGACGTAGCCACGCATGATGGCCATGATTGCTGCAACACTTTGGTCACGGCTGCGCTCGGGGTTGTAGGTCTGCCTGTCGAGCCCCACCACAAAGCAGGCACCGAAGATTGCCGTCTCCAGGCTGCCCCGGGACACGGACTCGTCCACAGGGTACGCCTGCGCCACATCGTCTACGGCCTGGGCAATGACGGCCAGCAGCTCGCCGCGCAGCACCGCGAAGGTGCCCTGCCATTCGCTGGGCGTCCGCCAGTTCTCGCTCACCCAGAGCCGGGCGAAGGACGGATACTCGGCCATGAAGTCCATGGCCTGGCCGATCATGGCTTCCATGGCCTGCAGCGGATCCTGTGCCGGCCCTGTCCCGGCCTCGAGCAGCCGTGCCTTCAGGATGTCCACGCCGTGCCGCAGCAGCTGCGCGATGAGTTCCGATTTGCTGCCGAAGTTGTAATAGACGGTGCCCTTGGACACCCCGGCGGCGTGGGCGATCTCGTCCACGGTGACGTTGGCGGCTCCGCGTCGGCCAATAAGCTCCATGGACGCGTCGAAGAGTTTTTGCCGGGTAGCCGTGGTCCGTCCTGGCCGCTGCCCTTTTGCTGGCGCCGGCGGCCCGGAGGTCATGCTGCAATCTCCGGTTTCAGCGTCTTCAGCGTCCAGTATTTGTTCCTGCGGACGGCCAGTGTGGACAGGACGGCCCCCAGCAGGGTGTAGCCCAGGAGTCCGAGGACCGTGGGGAGGATCATGGACAGGTCGGCCCCGTAAATCAGGTGCCGCATGCCCGTGACCACGTATCCCATGGGCAGTACCTGGTGCACCACATGGAGGGGTTCCGGCGTGGTCTGCCAGGGGAACGTGCCGCCGGAGGACACCAGCTGGAGCACCAGCAGGATCAGCACCACCAATTTGCCCGGCGACCCCAGCAGCGCCACGATTCCCTGGATGAGGGCGCTGAAGGCCGTGGCCGCCGCCAGCATGAACAGCCACATGAGGACCGGGTGCACCGGGTTCAGCCCCAGCGCGAGGTTCACCACGAGTGTAAGCAGGGTGGCCTGGACCGCGGACACCGCCAGGAACGGCAGCCAGCCGCCGACGGCGATCTTCCAGGACGGCGCGTTGGATGCCAGTGCCCGCTGCGTAATGGGCCGCATGACCTGCACCAGCATGAAGATGCCGATCCACAGCGCCAGTGTAAGGAAGAACGGTGCAAGCCCCGCCCCATAGGAGTCGGCCTTCGCCTGGGAAACGTTGCTGACGGCGACAGGATCGGCCATCACCCGCGACAGGTTGTTCTTCTGGGCATCGTCCGGGTTGGGTACCTGCCCCGCACCCCTGCCGAGCTCGTCCGCCAGCGAACGTGAGCCATCGGCGGCAGTGGCAGCCCCCGCGGCAAGCTGGGACGCACCAGCATCCAGCTTCCGGGCGCCTTCGGCGAGGCCGGCAGTGCCGTCCAGGGCTGCTTGTCCGCCGGTTGCCAGAGTGGCGGCACCGGTGTGCAGCTGGTCCGCCCCGCTGGACGCCTGCTGGACGGCGTCCTTGAGTGCCGGCGTCCCTGAAGCGAGCTGCGCGGCGCCGACGCTGACGGACTCGGCGCCCTCAGCCAGCTGCTGGACCTGGGCGGCGTCCGTCTGGACCTTGGCCTTGGCCGCCGCCACCGGGCTGGACGCCGCCGTGGCGTCGAAGTCGGCCAGGATGCTGTCAGCCTGTTCCTGGGTAAGGACGCCGGCAACGACCAGCCGGGTGTTCGAGTCAATGACGCGCGTGCGGAGTCCCTGGTCGGCCGTTTCCAGCTGGACGGCCACGTCCTGGAACTTCGCGTTCAACTGGGCGTTGCCGGCAGCCACCTGTGCCGCCCCCGTGGCGAGGGTCTGCGTGTCTGTGGGCAGGGACGCGGTCTTGTCCTTGAGGGCGGACAGGCCGCTGCTGAGTTGTCCGGCGCCGTCGGTCAGTTGGTTGGCGCCGTCCCGCAGCTTCAGTTGCCCTGCGTAAAGGTCGTCAGCGCCGGTACTTAGGCCGGAGGTTCCCCCCTGGAGTCCGGCCGCGCCGTCGCGGAGCTGCGCCACGCCGTCGGCCAGCCGGCCGGCGCCATCAGCGGCCTGCACCATCCGGGTATGGATCGTGCCGAAGCCGGTCAACAGCTGGTTGGCCGTCTCCTCGCCCACCTCCGTGGCTACGGTGCTGTGTACGGACGTGGTCAGCTTGTCCACGATGGTGCTCAGCAGATAGTTGTTCGCATCGTTCGTGGTGACGTTCAGCATGGCCTGGCTGGCCGAATCGAAGCTGCCCGGCGACACGAGGTTCGCGGAAAAGTCTTTCGGGATCTTCAGGGCGAACGCGTACTCACCGTCGCTGACGGCCTGGTCGGCTTCCTGGGTGCTTGCCACCGGAACCCAGTGGAAGACGTTGCCTTCCACCAGGCTGTCCGCCACCTTGGTTCCGGCCGCAAGATGGGTGCCGTCGCTGGCGGTGGCGCCGGCGTCCTCCACAACCAGAGCCGCATCCAAGTGGTCCAGGTTCCCGTACGGGTCCCAGTTGGCATAGAGATAGACGGCGCCGTACAGCAGGGGAACCATGGTCAGCGCCAGGATGGTCAGCTTGGGCAGCAGCCCGCCTGTCATGCGCTTGAGTTCGGAGCGGGCCAGCCGCAGAACGGTCACTTGGCAACCTCTGTTTCGAAGTGGGTGTGCTGGTGGTCCGGGCGGCGGTTCGCGTCGTCTTGCGCCTCTGCTTCCTCCCGGCGCCCTGCCTCGTCCCGGCGCCCTGCCTCGCCCCGGAGGTCTGCCGCTTCCTGGGGCGCTGCCTCGTCCCTGGATTCGCGGCCCGCCTCGGCGTTGCCGACTTCCACGGCTGGACCGGTCCATGACTGCGGCAGGGCTCTGACTGTTGCTACGACG
The DNA here is from genome assembly GCF_059089885.1 of Arthrobacter sp. Y3221159. Lineage (NCBI taxonomy): Bacteria > Bacillati > Actinomycetota > Actinomycetes > Micrococcales > Micrococcaceae > Arthrobacter > Arthrobacter sp. Y3221159. The sequence goes on along the minus strand of NZ_JBNHFC010000003.1, from coordinate 43,046 downwards.
GCGAGCGGCCGCCCGGCGTCGGACGCCAACTGCCGGAGCTGCGGCAGCCAGTCGCCGTCGTCCGCGCTGTGCCGGTCCGGAGAGTCCACTACCACCAGGTCCGTGCGGGGGTTGGCGAGGGCAAGGGAGACGAGGAGCTCCAGCCGGCGGCGCGGCTCCAACTGCTCGGTCCAGAGACCGGCGATGTCCTCGAAGCCGTTGACCTTGAGCCAGGGGCCGCTCAGCAGCGCTCCCCGGTAGCGGCGGGGGACAAGGGCCAGGTCCTCGGTCACCAGGTCGCGGACGCTCAGATGCTGCTCGGGTTCGTTGACGCCGGGGGAGTCCACCAACGCGCTGACAAGCCGCAGTTGGCGGATGCGTTGGTTGCCGTCCCAGCTGAGCACCCCGCTGCTGGCCTTCATCCTGCCGCCCAGGACCAAGGCAAGAGCTGTCCTATGGTCCTGGCGCTGGCCCGCGACGAGAAGCAGTTCACCCCGGCTGACGTGGAGTGAGGTGGAGGGAAGCAGTGGATCGCGGCGGCCTTTGACATGGAGCTGATGCGCTGAAAGCAAGAATCGCCTTTCGCGGGGAATGCGGCTGCTTCCAGCTTAACAAAACTGACCGGTCAGTTCAAATACCGCTCACAGCCCGTACTTCTCCAAAAGGCGCAACCACACCTCGCTGACGGTGGGGTAGGAGGGCACCGCGTGCCACAGGCGGTCCAGGGGAACTTCGCCCACGACGGCGATGGTTGCGGCGTGCAGCAGTTCGGCGACATCCGGGCCGGCGAAGGTGGCCCCGAGGAGGACCTTGCGGTCCTCGTCCACCACTAGCTGCGCCCAGCCCTCGTAGTTTTCGGAATGCAGTGAGGACCCGGCCACCTGGATGGGAAGCTCCACCGAGGAGGCGTTGTACCCGTCCTTGCGCGCCTTCTCCAGGGTGCGGCCCACGGAGGCCAGCTCAGGATCGGTGAAAACCACGCCGGGCACCGCGTGTGCGTTGGCCGTCTGCGCGTACCGGCTCCATTCGGCCGGTGCTCCTTTCAGTTCCCCCTTGGCGCGGGCGGCGATGGCGTCGCCGGTGGCGCGGGCCTCGTATTTACCCTGGTGCGTGTAGAGGTTTTCACCGGCGGCGTCTCCTACTGCATACAGCCACGGCTCGTCTCCGGGTGTTCCCTGGACCAGGCCTGAGGCGTCCGTGGCCAGGACAAGGTGCCCGTCCTTGTCCGGCTCGAAGCCAAGGCTTTCCAGGCCAAGCCCCTCCAGTGCGGGGTGCCGGCCGGTGGAGACCAGGACCTTGTTGGCCGTCACGGTGGTCCCGTCGGACAGCATCAGGCTGAACGTGCCGTCGTCGTTTTCGCTGATGCGCTCGGTGGCGGTGTTCAGGCGGAGTTCGACGCCGTCAGCGCGCAGCCCCGCGGCCACAAGCCGTGCGGCCTCCTCCGGAAAGTTCCGCAGCAGTCCGCTGCGCGCCACCAGTGTTACATCAGAGCCCAGGCGCGCGAATGCCTGGGCAAGTTCGGTGCCCGCAACGCCGCCGCCAAGGACAGCAAGCCGCTGCGGGACCTCCTTGGCCGACGTTGCTTCGCGGGTGCCCCACACCTGGAGGTCCTGCAGTCCCTCGATGGGGGGAGTGTTGGGCATGGAACCGGTTGCCAGGACTACCGCCTGCCGCGCCCGGAGCAGGTGCGATGTTCCATCCAGCCCGGCCACCTCCACGGTCCTGGCTGCAGTGAGCCATGCGTGGCCACGGACCAGTTCGATGCCTGCCTCCTTGACCCACGACACCTGGCCGTCGTCCTGCCAGTTGGCGGTCATGTAATCGCGGCGTTTCAGTACGGCTGCAGCATCCAGCGTGCGCGTGACGGCCTCTTTCGCGCCCGGCGTGGTCTGTGCGCCGTGCAGTGCGGTCCCAGGCCGGAGGAGTGCCTTGGACGGCATGCAGGCCCAGTAGGAGCACTCGCCGCCCACCAGTTCTGCCTCCACCAGGACTGCTGTCAATCCCCCCTGGACCACCCGGTCAGCCACGTTTTCCCCTACGGCGCCTGCGCCGATCACCACTACGTCAAATTCGCGCTCAACAGCGTCCGGCATCATGGGGAAAGCCTACGCCCGGGCGGTGACAGTAAGGGCCCTGTTTGGTGCGGCTACAGGGGGGGTGGATGCGCGGCGGGCCGGCGCTGGTTAACGCAAAAGGTCCGCACCGGCGAACCGGTGCGGACCTTGTTGGTGCGCCCAAAGGGATTCGAACCCCTGACCTTCTGTTCCGTAGACAGACGCTCTATCCAGCTGAGCTATGGGCGCATCTCGTGTCCTTGGAGAAGAACCGCTCTCCCCGAACCTCGAATTACTTTACGCGAGGTTGGCCGCCGTGCCAAATCGAAAGCCATGTAATCTGCGCAACTAGACCGGTATAGGTGACCTTCGTCACTTAATTCGCCGTTTTCCCGCTGCTTTTCCTTGAATTCTCGCGGAATCCGGTTTTTGCAGCTCCATTTGCCCGGCATCCGGCCCAAAAATGCCGGTGGTCCGGACCATAGCATTTAGCTCACACCGATGAACCCGAGGAAGGGAACCGAAATGGGCGATCTGGCGCAGAAACCGCTGCTTGATAAAGCACCCACCACACATGCCGGTCTGCTGGCATGGGTCGAAGAGGTTGCTGAGCTAACGCAGCCGGACCGCATCTACTGGGTTGACGGATCCGAAGAGGAAAACACCCGTCTCACCGATGAGCTTGTTGCAGCCGGAACCCTGACCCGGCTGAACCAGGAGCTGTTCCCCAACTCCTTCGCCGCTTTCTCGGACCCGGCTGACGTGGCACGCGTGGAGGAGCAGACGTTCATCTGCTCCGAGAACAAGCGTGACGCCGGGTTCACCAACAACTGGATGGCCCCGGCGGAGATGAAGGACAAGCTCCGCGGCCTCTTCGCAGGTTCCATGCGCGGCCGCACCATGTACGTCATCCCGTTCGTCATGGGCCACCTGGATGCAGAGGACCCGAAGTTCGGCGTCGAAATCACCGACAGCGCCTACGTTGTTGCCTCGATGCGCATCATGGCCCGCATCGGCACCGACGTCCTCAACCGCATCACCGAGACGAACGCCTTCTTCGTCCCGGCCCTGCACTCCCTGGGTGCCCCGTTGGAGGCGGGCCAGGAAGACGTGCCGTGGCCCTGCAACCCGGACAAGTGGATCGTGCACTTCCCGGAGGAGCGCTCCATCTGGTCCTTCGGCTCCGGCTACGGCGGAAACGCGCTGCTGGGCAAAAAGTGCTACGCCCTGCGCATCGCCTCCGTCATGGCCCGCGATGAGGGCTGGCTGGCCGAGCACATGCTCATCCTCAAGCTGACGTCCCCGGAACAGAAGACCTACTACGTCTCAGCGGCATTCCCCTCCGCCTGCGGCAAGACCAACCTTGCACTGCTGGATCCCACCATCAAGGGCTGGAAGGTCGAAACCCTCGGTGACGACATCACCTGGATGCGGTTCGGCAAGGAAGGCGAACTGCGCGCGGTCAACCCCGAGGCGGGCCTCTTCGGCGTTGCTCCGGGCACCGGCTGGGGCACCAACCCCAACGCCATGCGTGCCATTGCCAAGGGCAACAGCATCTTCACCAATGTTGCACTGACCGACGACGGCGGCGTGTGGTGGGAGGGCATGACCGAGGAAGTGCCGGCGCACCTGACCGACTGGCAGGGCAACTCCTGGACGCCTGAGTCGGGCAAGCCTGCCGCGCACCCCAACTCGCGCTTCTGCACCCCGATCGACCAGATCGACATGCTGGCCGAGGAATACCACAGCCCCAACGGCGTGGAACTGTCCGCCATCCTGTTCGGCGGCCGCCGCAAGACCACCATCCCGCTGATCACCGAGGCCCGCAGCTGGTCCAACGGCATCTTCATGGGTTCCACCCTGTCCTCCGAGACCACTGCCGCGGCAGCCGGTGCGGTGGGCGTGGTCCGCCGCGACCCCATGGCCATGCTGCCCTTCATCGGCTACGACGCAGGCGACTACCTGAACCACTGGGTCAACCTGTCGGCCAAGGCAAACCCCGAGCGGCTGCCCAGGATCTTCCTGGTCAACTGGTTCCGCCGGAACTCCGAGGGCGGCTTCGCCTGGCCCGGCTTCGGCGACAACGCCCGCGTCCTCAAGTGGGCCATCGAACGCCTCGAAGGCAAGGCGGACGCCGTCGAAACCCCCATCGGTTTCGTTCCCACCGGTGACTCCATCGACCTCGAGGGCCTGGACATGACCCCGGCGCAGGTGGAGGAAGCCGTGAAGGTCGACCCCGCCGAATGGGCTGCTGAACTTTCCTCCATCGAGGAATGGTTCGCGAACTTCGGCGGCTCGCTGCCCGAAGCCCTCCAGTCCGAGCTGGCCGGCCTGAAGAAGCGTCTTTCCTAAACGGTTACAGCAGCACGACGGCGGCCCCGCACCTTTCGAGCGAAAGGTGCGGGGCCGCCGTCGTTCCGTGAAGGAGTTTTTGTCCAGATACGGCGACTTCCAGTCACTTCAAGTCGCCGTATCTGCCCAAAAACTCAGGGGCTGGGAGGCCTAGCCGGCCAGCCAGATGTCCGGGCCGAAGACCTCGTAGTGGATGCTGGTGGCCGGCACCCCGGCGTCGATGGCCTCGTTGCGGATCTTCTGCATGAAGGGAAGCGGGCCGCACAGGTACAGGGACGCATTGGCGGGAAGATCCACCTCCCGCAGCGACATGAAGCCCTCGCGCGCGCCTGCCTCGGGCTTTTCCAGCCACAGCTGCAGTTCGGCACTGTCCAGGCGTTCGACGTCGTCCGTCATCTGGCTGCGCAGCGCCCAGCTGTCCAGGGCGCTTTCTGCATGCAGCACCAGGACCTGCCGGTCCGTTCCGGCCTCGGCCAGCGAACGCAGGATGGAAGCCGTAGGGGTACAGCCGATGCCGGCAGAGGCCAGGACAACGGGACCGTCACCCTCCTTGAGTGTGATCTCGCCGTACGGGTTGGAGATTTCGAGGATGTCGCCCACCTGCACGTCCCGGTGCAGGACCGGGGAGACCTCGCCGCCGTCGTCAAGTTTTGTGGTGAAGGTGCGGCTGGTCCCGGCGTCCGCCGACAGGGAGTACTGGCGGACCTGCCGGAGCCCTTCCGGGAGCGCCACTTTGACGCTGATGTACTGGCCGGGAAGTGCCGGCGTGACCGGGGTGTCGTCCGCCGGCTCCAGGGTGAAGGTCATGGCACCGGTGCCGGCCGGAGTCTTGGCCGCCACGCGCCACGGCATCCACATCCGGTCATTGGCCTGGCTGGCGTACAGCCCCTTCTCGAGCTTGATCAGCGCATCGGCCATAAGCCAGTAGACCTCAGTCCAGGCCTCGGCGATCCCAGGCGTGATGACCTCGGCGAGGTCCTCGGCGATGGCGGCGAACAGGTGCTCGTAGACCACCTGGTACTGCGGCTCCGTGATGCCCAGGGAAGCGTGCTTGTGGGCGATCCGGGACAGAACGGCTTCGGGAAGTGTGCCGGGGTTGTTCACCAGGTGGGTGGCGAAGGCCGCGATACTGCCCGCCAGGGCCTGCTGCTGGTTGCCCGAACGCTGGTTGGAGCGGCTGAAAAGCCCGTCCAGCAGTTCGGGGTGAGCGGCGAAAAGGCGGGAGTAGAACTTGGGCGTGATCGCGCCGATCCGCGACCCGACCAGCGGAAGGGTGGCTTCGATGACGGGGCGGGACTTTTCCGAGAGCATGCGGACTCCTGAGATAGTGGCCGGGGCCTTCGTCCGGCCAAGTACGAATACATGCATTTCAGATGCGTGTATTCATAGCTCAAGTTCTACAACTCGTAGAAGATGAAATCAAATTGCACGGAGATGTTGCGCCCGGCCGCAAAGAGTCTTATCCGGGGCCAGGCCGGAGTCCGGGCCGGAGGCCGATCATGTCGAAGACCGGGGCCATCTGACGCGACCCGGGCAGGTCCGCGATCACCACGGAGTCAAGCTCCCGGTAGAACGCCTCCCTGGCCCGCGCCAGCGCTGCCCGCAGCTTGCACTCATTGATGAGCGGGCAGTTGCCTGTTGCCGCCATGCATTCGGCGGGGTCGGTGCGTGTGTCAAGTTCGCGCAGGATCTGCCCCACCGTTGCCGTGCGGCCCGCGTGGCTCAGGCGTGAGCCGCCCGTCCTGCCCCGCGCTACCTCGATCAGCCCGAGGCTCCGCAGCTTTGCCATTGCCTTGCTGACATGGTTGTAGGGCGTTCCCACCGAATCCGCAATGCTCTGCGTGGTGAGCAGCTCGCCGCCGGGAACGGCGGCGAGCACCATCAGTGCCCGCAGGCTGACATCGGCGAAGGCGTTGATCTTCATGGCAGGCGGCGGTCTAGTCCACCCAGATTGCGGGTTCGTTGGTGTCGGCACCCAGTTCGCCGAATTCCCATGTGCGGGTTGCCGTGTTGGCCGCGTAGGGCAGCACGGCCGCGAAGACTGAGCCATCGCGGTGTTCGGCGGCCACGTGGATGGCGTCCGAGTCCTCCTCCACCAGCAGGATGTCGCACACGATGGCGCCAGCCCGGAAGTCATCCCTGTTCTGCCGCAGCAGGGCGTGAAGGTCGCTGATCATCGCGTCGGCATCGAAGTCCGCGTCCGAATCCTCCGCCACGTCGGCGGGGGAGACGGCAACGAGCCGTACCTCGCCGTCGTTCTGGACGGTGAGGGCGAAGGGCAGGAACCCGCCGTTGCGCTGGAGTTGTTCCTGGGCGGCGCTGACGCCCGTCCCCAGGAGGTTCTCCAGGTCAGTTGCGGTGCCGTCCGGAACAGAGTCGCGCCAGGAGGCCTGTCCTTCCGCTTCCGGCATTGTCCCGTCAGCCATTCCGGCCTAGGCCCGGACGATCGACAGGACGCGGTCGCGGACCCGTTCCATGGTGCCGCGGTCGGTAGCTTCTGCATTGAGCCGGAGGAACGGTTCGGTGTTGGAGGGGCGCAGGTTGAACCAGTAGCTGCCGTCGTTGGCGGTGAAGGTGCTGCCGTCCAGGGTGTCGATGGTGAGGTCCTCGCCGGCGAAGGCGGCGCGAACCCGTTCCACGGCGGCAGGCTTGTCTTCAACTTCCGAGTTGATCTCGCCCGAGCTGACGTAGGGCTCGTATTCGCGGCCCAGCTCGGACAGCGGGCCGTCCTGCTCACCCAGGGCGGCCAGGACGTGCATAGCGGCCAGCATGCCGGTGTCCGCGTTCCAGAAATCCCGGAAGTAGAAGTGGGCCGAGTGCTCGCCGCCGAACACTGCGCCTTCCTTTGCCATGACGGCCTTGATGAAGGAGTGGCCCACGCGTGTGCGGACGGCTCGGGCGCCGTCGTGCTCCACCAGTTCGGCCACGGCGCGGGAGCAGAGGAGGTTATGGATGATCGTTGGCATGGACTCGCCCTGAGCCTTCGCACGGGCGATCTCCCGCCGGGCCACCATGCCGGTAATGGCCGACGGCGACACGGGCTGGCCCTTCTCATCCACCACGAAGCAGCGGTCGGCGTCGCCGTCGAAGGCCAGGCCGATGTCCGCGCCGTGCTCGATAACTGCGGCCTGCAGGTCGCGGAGGTTCTCCGGCTCCAGCGGGTTGGCGGGGTGGTTGGGGAAGGAGCCATCCAGCTCGAAGTACAGCGGAATGATGTCGAACGGCAGCTTGGGAAGCAGGGTGTCGCCCAGGACCGCGGGCGTGGTGAGGCCGGCCATGCCGTTACCGGCGTCGACAACGACTTTGAGGGGGCGGGAACCTGACAGGTCCACCAGCTTGCGGAGGTATTCGGCGTAGTCCTTGAGCACGTCGCGGACACTGATCTGGCCCCGGGTGCCGGCAGCGGGAATGGAACCGGTGTTGAGGTACTGCTCAGCGAGGGTCTGGATGTCCTTGAGGCCGGTTTCGGAGGAGATGGGAACGGCGCCGGCCTTGGACATCTTGATGCCGTTGTAGCCGGCAGGGTTGTGGCTGGCGGTAAAAGTGGCGCCGGCGCGGTCCAGGAAACCGCATGCGAAGTACAGCTCATCGGTGGAGATCAGGTCCAGCAGCTCAACGTTTGCGCCGCGGGTTGCTGCCCCGGCTGCGAAGGCTTTGCTGAACTCGGGGGAGGAGGGGCGCATGTCCCCGCCCACCAGGATGGTATGCCCCTCGAGCTGCAGGACGTCCACGAACGCGGCCCCCACGGCTTCGACGATTTCGGCGGTGATGGTCTCGCCAACGATCCCACGGACATCGTAGGCCTTGAAGGATGCCGAGAGATCAAAAGTCGTTGTCTGTTCGCTAGTCACGGGCTTTATCTTACGATGGCGCGGAAGGTGCCTGTGGAGGAGGGGTGGCGGCAGCCCAATTTGACGGCCGGGTCTGTGGGCCGGTTTCCACATATAAGTCCGCCATGTGCCCGCTGTCGGAGGTGGCTGGGATACTGAATCAATGGTCGATAACCAGCACGCCGCCCTGATAGACACGCCACCAACTTCCGGTACAGCATCCAACGGCCCCGGCCCTGCCTCCGCCACCCACCAGCAGGCACTGGAGGTCCTCCGGGAGCTGGTGGGCCACCCCGAAGCCGGTTTCCACGAAGGGCAGTTTGAAGCCATCGAGGCGCTGGTCGACGGCGGGCGGCGGGCTTTGGTGGTCCAGCGCACCGGCTGGGGAAAGTCGGCCGTGTACTTCGTGGCGTCCCTGCTTCTCCGGCGGCGGGGTGCGGGGCCCACCCTCATTGTCTCGCCCCTGCTTGCCCTGATGCGGGACCAGGTGGCCGCAGCGGCAAGGGCAGGCGTCCGCGCCGTGGCCATCAACTCGGCCAACCAGCTTGAGTGGGACACGGTCCGTGAGCAGCTGGCAGCGGACCAGGTCGACGTCCTGCTCGTCTCCCCGGAACGCCTCACCAACCCTTCCTTCCGGGAAAACCAGCTGCCCGAACTGATCCGGCGCACAGGCCTGCTCGTTATCGATGAAGCACACTGCATCTCCGACTGGGGGCACGACTTCCGCCCGGACTATCGCAGGATTGCCGACCTGATCACCCGGCTGCCGGAGTCGGTCCCCGTGCTGGCCACCACCGCTACCGCCAACTCCCGAGTGGTGCACGATATCGAGGAACAGCTCGGGGCAGGCGTCCTGACCATCCGCGGCGCACTGGGCCGGGACTCGCTCCGGCTCGGCGTCCTGTCTTTGCCGGACTCCAAACAGCGCCTGGGTTGGCTCCTGACACACCTGTCCGATCTTCCCGGCAGCGGCATCATCTACACACTGACGGTCTCCGCCGCGGAGGACACCGCCCGGCTGCTGATGGAGGCGGGGCACGAGGTCCTGGCCTATACGGGCCGCACCGATCCCGCGGACCGTGAACGAGCCGAACAGCTGCTCAAGGACAACCAGGTCAAGGCCCTCGTGGCCACATCCGCGCTGGGCATGGGATTCGACAAACCCGACTTGGGCTTCGTGGTCCACCTGGGCGCGCCTTCCTCGCCGGTGGCGTACTACCAGCAGGTTGGACGTGCCGGGCGTGGTGCCGCCAACGCCGACGTCCTCCTGCTTCCGGGCTCCGAGGACCGGGAAATCTGGCAATACTTTGCCACCGCCTCCATGCCCTCCGAGGAGAAAGCGGCCGCTGTCCTTACAGCTTTGGCGGAGGCCGGGACTGCGCTGTCCACGGTGGCCCTCGAAGCGCGGGTGGACCTGCGCCGCACCCCGCTGGAGCTGCTGCTCAAGGTCCTGTCGGTGGACGGGGCCGTTGAGCGCGTAGGGGGAGGCTGGCGGTCCACGGGGCGGCCCTGGATCTACGATGCGGAGCGGTACCAGCGGATTGCCGAGGCCCGGGTGGACGAGCAGGACTCCATGGTGATCTACCAGGACACCGCGGGCTGCCGGATGGAGTACATTACCTCCGTCCTTGACGATGAAACGGCGCATCCCTGCGGCCGGTGCGACAACTGCGCCGGCCGCTGGTTCCCGGCAGACGTGGCGGAGGATGCCACCGCTGCCGCCGGCCAGACCTTGAGCAGGGCGGGCGGTGTCCTGGAGGCGCGCCTGCAGTGGCCCAGCGGCATGGACCGTCTGGGCGTTCCGGTGAAGGGAAAGCTGAAACCCGGCGAAGGACTCTCGGAAGGACGCGTCCTGGCCCGCCTGACGGACCTTGGCTGGGGCGGCGCGCTGCGGGAGCTGTTCGCTGCAGGTGCCCAGGACAGGCCCGTGGATCCCGGGATGCTGCAGGCCTGCGTGCAGGTCCTGCGGGAATGGGGCGCCGGCGATTCACGCACCCCGGGCTGGAGCGGTGCGGGCAGGCCCGCCGCCATCGTGAGCATCCCGTCACGGAGCAAGCCGCAGCTGGTGGGCTCCCTGGCCCGGGGAATCTCGGAGATCGGCCGGATTCCCTACCTCGGCGAGCTGCAGCTGGCCCACGGCGGCCCCACCGGGAGCCGCGGCGGCAACAGCGCCTACCGGCTGGCCGGGGTGTGGGACCGACTGGCCGCCGGACCGGAGCTTGAAGCAGCGCTGGCAGCAGTCCAGGGGCAGAGCGTGATGCTGATCGACGACCTCGCGGACAGTAGGTGGACGCTCACGGTCGCGGGCCGCGCTCTTCGGCAGGCCGGGGCCGGCGCGGTTCTTCCACTGGTACTTGCCCAGGCCGGCTGACTTCCGCACCCGCGTGCCGGGGCAGCAGGAGGCTGTCCAGGGTGCTGGCGAGCATCAGGGCGGCCATGGCCAGGAAGGCGCCGCGGAACGGGCCGGCCGGGTCCGCAGATCCCGCCGGCAGTCCGGAGAAGATCCGGATTAGCAGTGCCGCCACGGCGATGCCCGCGCCGGTGGCGAGCTGCACAAGGGTGGCGGAGACCGTGTTCGCTGACGTCAGCTGGGCCGGCACGATGTCTGCGTATTGCACCGAGGCGTAGGCCGAGAAACCGATGGACCGGAACGCGCCGCTGCAGACCAGCAGGGCGAATGTCAGCGCCTGGGGTGTTTCGGACGTGAGGAAGGCGCAGGCGGCGAAGGTAGCGGCGGACGCGAGGGAAGCGAAGACCAGCATTGCCTTGAAGCCGAAGCGGCGGATCAGCGGGGTGGTGGCCGGCTTGATACCGATGTTGCCGATGAAGACCGCCGCCACCATGATGCCCGCGTGGATGGGGGACCAGCCGAATCCTGTCTGGAACATCAGTGGCAGCAGGAAGGGTACGGAGCTGATGGTCAGGCGGTAGACGAACCCGCCGGTGGCCATGGCGCGGAACGTCCGCGTGCGGAACACCTCCAGGTCGAACAGCGGGTTCCTTGCCTTGCGCATCCACAGCACGGCGGCCGCGAGGCAGAGGGCTCCGGCGGCTGCGCTGATCCCGGCCCAGGGGGTGTTGGGGTGGGCGCTGGCCAGTTCGAGGCCGGTCACCAGTGCGCCGACGCCCAGGGTGGTGAGGATAAGCCCGGGCCAGTCCAGGCGGCGGCCCGGGTCTCCGCTGGTGCCGGGCACCAGGCGCAGCGCTGCGATCAGGGCGGCGGCGCCGAGCGGAAGGTTGATCAGGAAGATCCAGTGCCAGGACAGATAGGTGGTGAGTGCGCCGCCCACCAGGGGAGCGAGGACCGGAGCCAGGAGTCCGGGCCACACCAGGAAGGCGGTGGCTCGCAACAGTTCGGCTTTGGGAGTCCCGCGCAGGACCACCAGCGTTCCGACCGGCACCATCATGGCTCCGCCGGCGCCCTGGGCGATGCGGCTCAAAGTCAGGGTGGTGAGGTCCTGGCTCAGCGCGCAGGCAAGCGAGGCGGCGGTGAAGACGGCGATGGCGAGGCAGAACACCCGGCGGGCTCCGAAGCGTTCGGCCAGCCAGCCGCTGATCGGAATGCCCACCGCCACCGTCAGCAGATAGGCCGTCATGGTGATGTTTACGTCGGCTGCCGGAACGCCGAAGTCGGCGGAAATGTTGGGGATGGCGGTGGTCAGGACCGTGCCGTCCAGGAATTCCATGAAGAACGTTGCCGCCACCAGGAACGCCAGGCGCGGATTCCACACCTGCCCGGTGCTTCCGCTTCCGTCCACCTGAGTACTCGCTGCCATTCGTTTATGGTGCCATCGGGAGTAGCCTGCAGCAGTGCGTGTCCGGTCCCCGGACGGCCCCGGCCAGGCCCCGGGAACGCAAAAGGCCCCGGTCCAGGGACCGGGGCCAAACGCGGAGACGGGGGGATTTGAACCCCCGGTCGAGTTTAACCCCGACCCTTCATTAGCAGTGAAGTCCATTCGGCCGCTCTGGCACGTCTCCAATTGCTATTCCTAGCCCACCAAGGATACGCAGATCCGGGCACCCAGTGCAAAACGCCGGGGAGCAGGCACAACGCCAACAGGCATGGAGTGCAACAGCGGAACTCAGGCGGCGGGTTGCGCGGGCCGCACCATCCGGATCTCGTGCAGGTTCTCCCACTCGGCCAGGACATCCTCGGCGCCGTCAGGTTCAAAGCCGAACCGGCGGTAGAAACCGATGGCACGGCTGTTGTCGGCCGCCACCCACAAGCTGGCCGCTTCATTTCCAAGTGCCGTTTCCAGCAACCGCCGGCCCAGTCCCAGGCCCTGGTGCGAGGCCAGCAGGTACAGTCCCCACAGCTGGAAGTCTCCGGAGGCCGGCGGTGGATGCCCTTGCGGGGAACCCGGGGCGGGATCCCACCGGACACCCGCGAATCCGACCACTGTCCCGTCGTCGCACGCCACCCACGCCGCCGCGGGCTCGGGACGGTCCAGCAACATCCGCCACAACTCCAGCCGGTTGGCCGGATCCACCCCGGACAGGAAGGCGTCGGAGAGCATCCCGCGGTACGTTTCCCGCCAGCAGCGGATGTGCACCTCGGCCAGCGCCTCCACGTCGGCGGCGACGGCCCGCCGCACCGACAATCCTGGCGTCACGACAACCCGCCCGCCAGCGCCTTCCACAGGAAATGCTGGCTGCGTGCTTGCAGCGCGGCGGCTTGCCGGTTGTCGGACGCACCGGCGTGGCCGCCCTCCAAGGCTTCATGGAACCAGACGTTCGGGATGCCCATGGCCAGCATGCGTGCTGCCATCTTCCGGGCCTGGACGGGCCCCACCCGGTCATCGGAGGTGGCGGTCCAGATGAACGTTTCGGGGTACTCCACCCCGTCCCGGAGCAGGTGGTAGGGGGAGAAGGTCCTGATGTACTCCCACTGCTCCGGCATATCCGGGTCGCCGTACTCCGCGATCCAGGAGTGGCCGGCGGACAGTTTGGTGTAGCGCCGCATGTCCAGCAGGGGCACACCGCAGGAGACGGCGCCGAACAGTTCCGGGTAACGGGTGAGCATGTTCCCCACCAGCAGCCCGCCGTTGGAACCGCCCACGCAGCCCAGCCGCTCGCGGGATGTGACCCCGCGGCTGATGAGGTCCCGGGCCACGGCCGCGAAGTCCTGGAACGCCTTGTGCCGGTTCTCCTTGAGGGCGGCCCGGTGCCAGGACGGACCGTATTCGCCGCCGCCGCGGATGTTGGCCACCACGTACACCCCGCCACGCGAATGCCCGTCGCCGCGGCCGGCGGGGCCCGCGGTCCGGCGCTCCAGCCACGCCCTGCCCACGGTGCCGCTGTAGGCAGGCGTCCGGGAGATTTCGAAACCGCCATAGCCCGACAGCTGGGTGGGGTTCTGGCCGTCCAGTGGCAGGTTCCGGGCGGACACCTGGAAATAGGGGACGCGTGTTCCATCCTCGGACACGGCGAAATGCTGCTGCACTTCGTACTCGCTGTCCGCAAAGAACGACGGCGATGCCTTCACCACCGCGTGCCGGCTTACCACGCCGGGCTGCCCGCCGTCGTCGTGGTTGCGTTCCAGGATTCCCCGCATCAGCGTGCTGGGGGTAGTGAACCCGGTGGCGACGAGCCAGAAATCGTCGCCCGCACCGCCGTCGGCCGCAGTTTCGTCCTCATCGTCCACGGCGTAGGCGTTGACGTCGTGCAGGGGCGGGCAGGCATCCAGGGGAGTGGACGCCCAGGCGCCCGCAGCGCTGTCGGCACCTGCCGCGGGGCAGGACGGGTCGAGGACCCGGATTTCGGACGAGACGTCACGAAGGAGATTCAGCAGCAGGAAGTTGCGCGTCCAACTCCAGGACTGCAGCGAGGTGCGGGCATCCGGCGTGAACAGGACGGACACGCGGCGGCTGCCGGCCAGGTAGTCCTCGAACGCCGCGGCCAGCAGCGATCCGGCCGGATAGGTGGTGCCGGCCAGGATCCAGTCCTGCTGCGGGCGGAACAGCAGCCACTCGCGGTGCGCGCTGACGTTGACGTCGGTGGGGACGTCGATCGCCACCCATTCCCCCTCGCGGAGCACCAGGTTGGTGCGGTTGAAGAAGTCGATGTAGTCCACGGCGAACGTGCGTTCAAAGCCGGGGGTGGAATCGTGGGCCACCACTGCCATCATGTGGTCTTCGGGGACCTCAAAGAGCCGGGGAGCGGACGCGAGGCTGGTGCCGCGCCTGAGGGTTACCGCGGTCCGGGCATAGGAGGACGCCGTCCTGGGCAGCCCTTCAGCCGTGGAGGCGACCAGCAGCGTGTCCGCGTCCAGCCATGACACGTTGCCCTTGGCAGTGGGTAGGTCGAAGCTGCCCCGCGCGGGGTCCACGAAGGAGCGGGTCTCGACGTCGAATTCGCGGTAGCGGTTGGCGTCGCCGCCGTCGGGGGAGAGCGCCAGGAGAGCCAGGCGGTAGGGGTCGCCGGCCGCCGGCCGGAGGAACGTGGCTCCGTGGAACACCCACTCCTCGCCTTCGGCGGCGGACAGCGCGTCCACGTCCAGCAGGACGTCCCACTCGGGGGAGGCAGTGCAGTAGCTTTCCCAGGTGGTCCGGCGCCACAGGCCCTTGGGGTTCTGCTGGTCCTTCCAGAAGTTGTAGTACCAGTCGCCGCGCTTACCCACCATGGCGATGCGGTCCGTGGAGTCGAGGACTTCCAGGATGCTGCCCTCAAGCGCCGCATAGTCCGCGTCCTCGAGCAGGTCCTCCGTGCGGGAGTTCTGCTCCTTGACCCATGCAAGCTGCTCTTCGCCGTAGATGTCCTCGAGCCACACGTTTTCGTCGATGGGCTCCGGCGCGGTGCCCGCAGGCGCGCTCCCGTGGCTGGCCCCGGAACCCGGAACGGACGCTGAATCAGCTGCAGTGGTGGTCATTCGCCCATCCAAACAACATCGGCGCCGGCGGGCAAGGCGTTCAGCTGGCAGCGGATAGTCTGGATGCCGTGGAAAATACGCAGAGCATCCGGGCCGCCATCATTGGTGCCGGCCCCCGCGGCACCAGCGTGCTGGAACGCCTGCTCGCGCACTCCGCCGCCCGCCGCGCCAATGACGGCGGGGCCCTCCGGCTCCACATCGACGTCGTGGATCCCTACCCGGCCGGGCCGGGGCATGTCTGGCAGCCGCAGCAGTCGCGGCTGTTCCTGATGAACACCCAGTCCTTCTACCCCACGCTCATTCCGGAGGACCCGTCGCTTCCGGCGCCGCTGGCAGGCACCTCGTTCGACAGGTGGCGGGAGCGGCAGCAGCGCAACCCACTGCCGTCCCTGACCGCGGACGAGCGCGCGGAACTCGCGGTGCTGCAATCCAATGACTTTCCCAGCCGCGCCCTGTACGGCAGGTACCTGCGCTCCACCCTGGAGGACCTGCTGGACAACGCGCCCGACGGCGTCACCGTCCAGTTCCACGAAACGTCCGCCTTGTCGGTGCGCCCCGCAGGGGACGGAACGTTCAACGTCGGCCTGGCCACCGGGGAGACGCTCCGCACCGGCTCCGTGGTGCTCGCGCTGGGCCACATCCCGTCCAGGCTCAATCCCGAACAGCGCGAGCTGCAGGCAGCGGCGGAGCAACTGGGACTGCAGTACCTGCCCCCGGCGGCACCCGCCGACGTGGACTGGTCCCGGATCCCTGCCGGCGAACCCGTCCTGGTCCGCGGCATGGGGTTGAACTTCTTCGACATGATGGTGCAGCTCACCGAGGGCCGCGGCGGAAAGTTCGTATCCGGCGGCGGACGGCTGGAGTATGAACCGTCAGGCCAGGAGCCGCTGATCATCGCGGCCTCCCGGCGCGGTACCCCGTACCGCGCCAAGGCGGCGCTGGAAGGCTACTATCCGGCGTCGGTCACCCTCCGCTACCTCACCGAGGCGGCGCTGGAGCGGTTCCGCAGGGCCGGCATCCGGCCCGGGTTCGACCACGACCTGTGGCCGCTGCTGCACCGCGACACCCTTTGGGCCTACTACTCCACGCTGGTCCGCTCGCAGCCCGCCGCCGTCCCGGACAGGGCTGCCTTCCTTGCCGCCCTCGAAGAAGCGCTGCACCCGCACGCGCATTCGGCGGCCAACTGGGAGGACAGCGTGGAGAGCGTGCTGGCAGTCCATGTGGGACCGCGGCACAGGCTGGACCTTCCCGCGCTCGCGGCACCCCTGGCAGGAAGGACGTTTGGTTCGCGGAGGGAACTCGACGCCGCCGTGGTGGAATACCTGCTGGACGATGCCCGCCGCTCAGCCCTGGGCGAGGACGACCCCGTCAAGATGGCCATCGGCGCCCTGCACCACGGGCGGGCCGTCCTCAAGACCGCAGTGGCCGACGGCGGCATCACCGAGGCGTCCTGGGTGGCCGGACTGCGTGGCTGGTTTGAGTCCTTCGTTGAGGGCCTTGCCAGCGGGCCCCCGGCCCTGCGCTCCGAGCAGCTGGCCGCGCTGGCCCGGGCCGGAATTGTCAGCTTTGTGGGCCCGGACCCGAAGTTCGGCGTTGACCGCAGGACCCGGATGTTCACCGCGTCCTCACCCTGGGTGGACGGTCCGCCAGCCGCCGCGCGCTCCATGGTGGAAGCCCTGGCCCCCGGCAACAGGGTCTCGGCCAACGACTCACCACTCCTCGGGCAGCTGCTGGGTGACGGCGCGGTCCGGCCCCGCCTGATGATGACCGCCGAGGGTGCGCCCGTCCAGTCCACCGGCCTGGACGTGGTGCCGCACCCGTACCGGCCGGTGGCGGCAAACGGCGCCGTCACTGAGGGCATCTATGTCCTGGGCCTTCAGCTCTCCTCCAACCAATGGGGGACGGCCATCGCCGCCGAGGCTGCCCACCCCGGGTACCCGGTCTACCGGAGCGGCCAGCGGACCCTCCGCGACGCCGACGAGATAGCCGCCGCCATCCTCGGCCGCTGACCGCCGCCCCTCCCGGGAACCGCTGCCGTGTAACAAAAGGCGCTGCACCACGAGAAATATCCGGGACGGATTTCCCACCGGCAGGCCTGCCACGCAGCGCACGACTTGACGACGGCGGCGCAGGCAGGTCCGCTTCATGGCCGTGATGGGCGCCAAGCCCCCGCACGTACGGGCCCCGTATGTCACCAGGCGAAGCCACGTGACCCTCCGTTACCCCGCACCGTGGCCCAACGTTGCCGCCGGTTAACCACCGGGTAGGAGTGTTGCACCGTGCGTCCACGGCCTTACCCGGGAGACGTTTTGGGGCCAATCATGACCCGGGAAAACCTGAAATTTCCTGCCGTTTCCCGCCGTGAAGGCGCCCCTTCTGCTTCGGATTCCGCTCTGTTCTAGTGGTTGCCACGAGCCAGCCGGCCCGGACCCAACCGACTGCAGAAAGACCCCCCGATGAAAAACCGACTCCTGCCCGCAAGACGAATCACCGCCGCAGGCAAGGCAGCCGCAGTGGCCGCCGCCGCGGCACTGTCGCTGGTGCTGTCCGGGTGCGGCGGAAGCGCCACCGCGGAATCGGCGGGAAGCGGCGGCACCGAAGTGAAGACCGTCCGTTACCAGGGCTCACCCAACACCGTCTCCCTGCTGGAGGTGGCCGAGGACCTGGGGTACCTCGGCGACGTCAAGCTCCAGTGGGTCAGCAACACCACCAGCGGCCCGCAGAGCATCCAGTCCGTTGCCACGGACCAAACGGACATCGGCGGCGCATTCACCGGAGCGGTGATCAAGCTGATCGAAGCGGGCGCCCCCGTCCAGGCCGTCATCAACTACTACGGCGAGGACAAGGACACGTTCACCGGGTACTACGTGGAGGAAGGCAGCCCCATCACCAGCGCCCGCGACCTGATCGGCAAGAAGATCGCGGTGAACACCCTGGGCGCCCACCATGAGGCAGTCATCACCACGCACCTGAAGAACAGCGGACTGACGCCCGAGGAAATCAAGCAGGTCCAGCTGGTGGTGGTACCGCCCAACGAAACCGAGGTGGCCCTGCGCAAGAAGCAGGTGGACGTGGGCACCCTGGGCGGGGTGCTCCAGGACCGGGCGCTCGCCGAGGGCGGCATCCGGGCCCTGTTTACCGACGTCGGGGTCATTGGGGGGCCGTTCGACGCCGGCCAGTACGTCCTGCGCAAGGACTTCCTGGCAAAGAACCCGGAGACCAGCCGCACGCTGGTGACCGGGGTGGCCAAGGCAATCGAGTGGGAACGCAACACACCCCGTGAACAGGTCATTGCCAAATTTGAGGAGATCATCGCCAGGCGCGGACGGAACGAAAGCACCGAGGCGCTCAAGTACTGGAAGAGCGTGGGAGTGGCCTCACCGGGCGGGCGCATCTCGGATAACGACTTCACCCGCTGGTCCGACTACCTGAAGTCCGCAGGGATCATCAGCGGCGGCCTGGACACGGCAAAGCTCTACACCAACGAATTCAACCAGTTGGAGACAACCGCTCCGGCTGCACAGCCCAAGGGATAACCCATGACCTCCAAAATCAGCCTTCAACACGTCACCAAGGAGTTCGCCGTCCGGCAGGGAAGGAACAGCCGGGGCAGGAGAATCCGCAGCCAGCCGGAGGGCGCCGTCCTGACCGCACTGGATGACCTCAGCCTGGACGTGGCACCCGGTGAATTCCTCACACTGGTGGGGCCCAGCGGTTCCGGCAAGACCACCCTCCTGGACCTGCTGGCCGGCCTGTCCCGTCCCACGTCGGGAAAAGTCCTGGTGGATGGAAAGGAAGTCACCGGTCCGGGCCAGGACCGGGCCCTCGTGTTCCAGCAGTACGCCCTCTTTCCCTGGCGGACAGCGTCAGCGAACGTCTCGATCGGCCTTGAGAACCGCGGGCTGTCCCGGAAGGACCGGGCGGCGACGGCAAGCGAGTACCTGGACCTGGTGGGCCTGGCCGGGTTCGAGGACCGGTATCCGCATGAACTGTCCGGCGGTATGAAGCAGCGCGTGGCCATTGCCAGGAGCCTCGCCTATGAGCCGGACGTCCTCCTGATGGACGAGCCCTTTGCGGCGCTGGACGCCCAGACCCGTGAGCAGCTTCAGGACGAGCTCCTGCGGATCTGGCAGGCGACGGGGAAAACCATCGTCTTCATCACGCACGGGATTGACGAGGCGGTATATCTCGGCCAGCGGGTTGCGGTCCTGAGCGCCAGGCCCGGCAGGCTCAAGGAAATCGTGGACATCAATATTCCGGACCGCGGGAGCGAGGCGGATGTCCGCTCCCATCCCGCGTTCGTGGAGCACCGCCACCAGGTCTGGTCCCTGCTGCACGACGAAGTCCGGCTGGCCCAGGACTCGGGCCACCGGAAGATCCTCCCGGACGGAACAGCCCCCGATGAACACCCCCTCGAAAGGAACGCCGCCTGATGAGCACCGTCCTAAGCCGGCCCCCACAGGGGAGCGCCGCCGTCGAACCCGCACCACATCCCGCCGAACCGCCGGCGGCCCCCTCCGGTCCCGCCAGGAGGGAACGCCCGACGCCGGCAGAAAGGTTGCGTGCCGCAGCGAACCTGGCCACACGCGCGGCCTGGAAGTCGCTGGCAGTCCTGCTGTTCCTGGCGCTGTGGGAGTTTGGTCCCCAGTACTTTGCCGGCCCGTCCACCCGGGTGTTCCTCCCGCCGCTGCACGAAGTCCTCGCGGCGGGGGCCAGGCTGGTGGAGACCGGGCAGCTGCAGAACCACCTGCAGGCCAGCCTCAGCCGTTCCGTTTCCGGGTTCGGGATCGCGGTGGTGTCCGCCGTTGCCCTGGGACTGCTGATCGCCTGGTACGGCTGGTTGAACTCATTCCTGAACCCGCTTTTGGAACTCTTCCGCAACACCGCAACCCTCGCCCTGCTGCCGGTCTTCACGCTCCTGCTGGGCATCGGCGAGGAATCCAAGATCACCATCGTGGCCTACGCCGCGTTCTTCCCGGTGCTGCTCAATACGATCGCCGGTGTCCGCACGGTGGACCCGCTGCTGGTCCGCGCTGCCAGGTCCCTGGGGCTGAACAGCTTCCGGCTCTTCCAAAAAGTCATCCTTCCATCGGCGGTGCCCACCATCTTCACCGGGATCAGGATGGCAGGCACCTCCTCAATCCTGGTTCTGATCGCCGCGGAAATGGTGGGTGCAAAGGCCGGGCTCGGATACCTGATCGTCAATTCCCAGATGAGCTTCCTAATCCCGGACATGTACGCAGGCATCCTCACCGTCTCCGTGCTGGGCCTTCTCGTCAACATCCTGCTGGTGGCACTGGAACGCCACTTCTCCCGCTGGCGCACCGCCGTCGGCGCCGGCAACTGACCTTCCCCGTCCCAACCCCGACAACACTGACACTGAAAAGGACACCGACCATGACCACCATTACCGAAACCAAACTCGAATTCACCAAGCGCGGGTCCCGCATCGGCGCCGAAATCCGCGGCCTGGACCTGGGCGCGGAGCTCAGCCCTGGCACAGTGGCCCAGATCCGCGAAGCCCTCAACGTCCATAAGGCCCTGGTGTTCCGGAAGGCGAACATCCGCACCGACGAGGACCAGGTCCGGTTCGCAAGCTACTTCGGCCCGCTCACCAAGGCGCACCCCACCGTTGCCTCCGTCGATGGCAAACCCGCCGTCCTGCCGGTGGACAGCGAAAACGGCAGCGCCAACAACTGGCACACCGATGTCACGTTCGTGGTGAACCCGCCGCAGGCATCAACGCTGCGCAGCATTACGCTGCCGGCGTACGGCGGTGAAACGCTCATCGCCTCCTCGGCGGGGGCTTACCGCGACCTGCCCGAGGAGCTGCGGAACTTCGCCGATACCCTCTGGGCCATCCACACCAACGACTACGACTACTCCGTGCCCAAGAACCTGGAACACGCCAATGCGGAGGAGCGGCGCAAGGAATTCACCAGGATCCACTTCGAAACCGCCCACCCCGTGGTCCGCGTCCACCCGCTGACCGGGGAGCGCGGGCTCTTCATCGGCGGTTTCGCCCAGCGGCTGCGGATCGTGGGGCTGTCCAACACCGAGTCCAGGGACATCCTCCGCCTGCTGCAGGCCTACGTCACCCGGCCGGAAAACGTGGTCCGGGTGAACTGGGAACCTGACCAGCTGGTGCTCTTCGACAACCGGATCACCCAGCACTACGCCCCGGACAACTACGATGGCCAGCCGCGGCAGCTGAACCGGGTGACCATTGCGGGGGATGTCCCGGTGGGCGTGGACGGCCGCAGCAGCACCGCAATCAAGGGGGATTCATCCACCTACTCGGAAACTGTGATCCTCCCCTAGACCCCGGAGTTTTTGTCCAGATATGGCGGGATAACCTGCTCGGAAGTCACCGTATCTGGACAAAAACTCCCAGCAGATTGCGCCCCACGTTCGGGTCCGGAAGTCCGGGACCAACGCGGGGCGCTTTCTTGTTTAGCCAGGCATCAGCCGCGCAGGCACTGCTGGTACTGGAGCCAGGTAATGCCGTAACGGATCCAGCCCAGGACGTCGTACCACTGGGCGGGTTTGGCCGGAGCGGTGCATACCGGCGGGACGGGACCTTCAGTGGCCACCTGCACGCCGACCTTCACCACGGTGCCGGACTCGGCGGCGGTCAGCACCAGGGTTCCGGTGCCGGCTGCCGCGCGTGCGGGGACGGCCAGGTTCACAGAAGCCGACCCGGAAGCGACCGGCACGGCGCCAAGGTCTGTCACCACACCGGCGGAATCGGTGAACACCACCGCCAGGGAGGTGTTGGCCGGGCTGCCCAGCGACGTCAGGTCCAGCTTGGAAACCGTCAGCGTGACGGGTTCGCCCGGCTTGACCTCTGCGGGAGTGCTGTTCGTGACGGCCACGGAGCGGCGGGCGAAGTCCGGCGATACCGGACTGCTCTCCTGCAGGTAGCTGATCCACGCGTCCCGGTCCACCAGCCCGGAGTCACGGGTGTTGGCGCCTTCGGTGAAGATCCGGAAGTTGTCCCCGCCGGTGGCCAGGAAGCTGAACGTGCCCACCCGGTAGGACTTCGCCGGGTCCAGCAGTTCCCCGTTGACCCGGACCGACGTGATGCGGTCACCGGCAGCGCGGGCGGCGTCGAAGGTGTAGTTCACGTTCTTCGACAGGCCCAGCTGGATGTAGGCGCGGCTGGGAACCGTGCCGTCCGCATTGGTCTGCCACTGCTGTTCCAGCAGCGTCTTGAACTGTGCACCGGTCAGGGACGTGGTCCAGAGGTTGTTCACGAACGGCAGCACCGCGTTGGCCTCGGCGTAGGTGATGGTGCCGTCCGGGGCGTAGTAGAGCTCGTTCCGCAGTCCGCCGGCGTTGACCACGCCGATTTCCGCGCCGCCCAGTTCGGCCGGCTGCAGGGAAGCAAGCAGCGAGTCGGCCACGAGGTTGCCGAGGGTGGACTCGCTCGAGCGGTCGTCCCGCTTTGGCGCACCAGTGGCGTCAGTCGTGAACGCCGTGGTGATGTCAGCGGTGACGGAACCGACCGGCTCGTTGCCGATCACGGCAGCGTCGGCCAGGGCTTTCTGGACTATGGCGTCGACGGCGGCGACCCGCGGGTAGGCGGCGATCAGGCCGGCGGCGGGATCGGTGGTCCGCTTGACGTTGCTGCCCTTGGACGCCGTCACCTCTCTCGTGGCGGTGTCCACTGTCAGCTGGATGTGGCCCACGTTCTCGCCGTAGTTGCCGGTCTGCACGATGGGACGGGTCTTGCCCTCGACGCCAGGAACGCGGGCGTCCCAGGCGTATTCCTTGTGCGTGTGGCCGGTGAAGATCGCATCCACGTCGGCGGACGTTTCGGTGACCAGCTTGGCGAAGGGGCCGCCCGCTGCCACTTCCTCCGCCAGGGTTGAACCTTCCAACACACCCGAGCCGGCGCCGTCGTGGTTTTCCACGATGATGACGTCGGCCAGGTTCTCCGCGGTGATCCTGGCGGCTGCCCGGTTGATGGCATCCACCGGGTCCCCGAACTCAAGGTCTGCGATGCCGGCCGGGGTCACCAGGGAGGGGACCTCCTGGGTGACGGTGCCGATGACGGCCACCTTGACGCCGTTCATGTCCAGCACGGTGAACTCCGGCAACACCGGCTCAGTGGTGCCCTTGCGGTAAACGTTGGCGCCAAGGTAGGGGAACTTCGCATTGGCGCCGCCGGCGATGACGCGGTCGCGCAGGTCCGTCCATCCGCCGTCGAACTCGTGGTTGCCCACGGCCGATGCCTGCAGTTCCAACGCGTTCAGCACGTCGATGGTGGGCTGGTCCTTCGCAACAGCGGAGGCGAACAGCGACGCACCGATGTTGTCGCCGGCGGAGAGGAACGCCGTGGCGCCAGGGGCGGCAGCGGCACGGAGCTTCTCGATGGTTCCGGCGAACTGGACGGTGTTGGCGTCGATCCTGCCGTGGAAGTCGTTGATCCCCAGGAAGTTCAGGTCAACGGTGGCAGGAGTGGAACCCAGGTCCAGGCCCACCACCACTGGATCGTGGTCGCTGGCACGGAACTGGTCCGGGGCGTAGTAGTTGGTGATGTTGTAGTTGTGGCGGCTGTATTCCAGGGCCACGGACTCCACCGAGTTGATGTTCCAGATGTCGGCCCCGGACACCACGGCATCGGCGGCGGGGGAAGCCAGGATGTGGTCCAGGGAGCCCACCATCCCGCCAAAGAGGTAGGAATGCTTGGCCGAGCCGTCGGCGTTCCGGGCTTTTTCGTCCTGGTTGACGTAGCCGGCGGACGTGAGGACGTTGATCGGGTCCTCCTTGGCGTAGGCGTTGAAATCACCGATCAGGAACACCTTGTCCGTGCCCTTGCTGCCCTGCAGGGACGCGGCAAAGTCCAGCAACGACTTGGCCTGGGCCGTGCGCGCCAGGTTTGAGGCGCCCTGGCCCTGGTCCGTGTCCTCCGGCGTTGCTGCCGAACCCTTGGACTTGAAATGGTTGGCGATGGCAATGAACTCGGTGCCGGCGGCACCGCCGGCGGGTTTGAACACCTGCGCCAGCGGCTTGCGGGCTGAGGCGAAGGCAACGGTGTCATTGTGAATGATGGACTCGCCCACCGGCTCGGCCGCGGCCTTCTTGAAGATGAAGGCGGTGCGGATCATGTCTTCGTCGCTCAGCGGCGGGGCATTGGCCGGCGAACGGACGTAATCCCAGACCCCGGGTGTGGCGACGTTCAGCGCGTCCACCAGCCGGGCCAGGGCGTCGTCGCGGTTTTTGCCGAACTGCGCGGAGTTCTCGATCTCCATCAGGGTGACTACGTCGGCGCCGGCCTTGGTGATGGCGGAAACGAGCTTGTCCTGCTGCCGCTGGAAGTTTTCCGGATTGGCTGCGCCGCGGGCGTTGCAGCCGCCCCGGACGGTGACGGGGTTCCCGTCGCGGTCCGTGTTGTAGGTGCAGCCGGTGAGCTGGTCGCCTGTTGTGGGGAAGTAGTTGAGGACGTTGAACGAGGCAATCTTCAGGTTGCCGCCCACCGGCCGGGGTGCCTCGGTGCGGGTGGCGCCGAACGTGGCCGGCTGGACCGTGGCCGCATTCGCGGGGGTCAGGTGGGTGAGCGGCTGGAACTTCCAGGCGTTGTTGGCGTAGCCCAGGACTACGTTCGTGGTGAACGTCGCCGGCGAACCCACCCGCACCGGATCGGTGCCCGTCAGATATGGCAGGGGCAGGGCCTTGTTGGCGCTGCTGCCGAGGAAGTTGGTGCTGGCGCCGTCGTCGAGCTTGATGCCCCGTGCGGCGTTTTCCTGGACGACGGCGGCATGTTCGGCAGTGCCGTACGGAGCCACCGCGGTGGGCTGGACCAGGGGAGTGGTGCCGCCGGCCAGGCCGATCTCGCCGTACTGGTTCAGGCTGTAGTTGTCAGTGACCGTCAGCGGACCCTGGGGTGCCAGGAGCATTCCTTCCAGGGACTCGCGGAAGGCTTCGTTTGCGGGCAGGGTGAAGGCGGTGGGCTTCACCTCCGGGGCGGCCTCGGCCAGCTTGGTGAGCCCGGCGGCTGCGTCAACGTTGAGCTGCGTCATCCCGTAGTACTCAGCCACTGTGCCTGTCAGGCGGACGAAGTCGCCGGGCTGCACGGAACCCGCGGTGGCGGGGGAATAGACGAAGATCCCGTCCGATGCGGCGTGGTTGGTGGCCGTGAGGTCACCGCCGGTGCCGGCCGTCTGGATGTAGTAGCCGTTCAGGCCGCCGGTGGGGAACACGGCGGTGACCTTGCCCGTGGTGGTTACCGTGGCACCCGCCAGCGGGCTCTGGGTACCGGTGCCCTGGATTTCGGCAATGGTGGCCAGGGCAGGGTTTGGCGTGGGTTCCGGACCAGGTGCGGGATCCGAGTCCTGGGCTGCACCGCCAGAGGATGTGGGCGTGATGGTGGCGCTGAGGGCGAAGTCCGCGGCGTTGTTGTTGCTGTCCGCTCCGGCTGCCCTGTTCAGGCTTTTGACGTCGGTGTTGCCCGAGGGGGCGGTGGCAGCAAGCGTTTCAAAGGTGTTGGACGCGCCGTAGCCAAGGAGGTCGGCCACGCGGGCGGGCTCCACCTGGGAGCCGGTGGAAAGCGCGACGGCGGTGGGCTGCTTGGCGAGCACCACCGTTCCGGCGCTGCCGCTCGGGTTAAGGACACCTGCCACCAGGTCCGGGGCGGGGAGATCGGCGCCGTTGGAGCCGTTGCTGCCGCCCTGTACCAGGTAGTGCCCCTTGGCCGGGATGGACCCGGACAAGGCAGCCACGCCCGAAGGCGCAGATGTCCCGGTGGCGGAGCGGTACTGCAGGGACCAGCCGTCCAGCGAGACCGGGGCCTCTGATGTGTTGTACAGCTCCACGAACTTGTTCTTATAGGCAGCGCCGCTGCTGCCGCCGCTGAGGTAGGCCTCGTTGATGACAACGGGAGAGCCCCCGGCCGCGCCTGAGACCTCCGCGGCCGGATCGTGTGCAACGGCGGGAAGGGCTGCCAGGGGAGCTGCGATGAGCCCCGCGGACAAAGCTGTTCCCAGCGCCAGTTTCCAAGGTGTTTGATGCATCCGCTCTTACTTTCATAAGGATGTCCCCGGTAGGGGACCCGATGGGAAGTGTCCGGGTTGTACCAACGGACAAGTGGCCCGGACCCGGCTCCTGGTCAAGTGGGTATTTCCGGCACATCACAACAGAGCTGAATGAACGCCAAGTGGCTAGGGCGTGCATTCGGCGGGACGTCCCCCAGCGGAACGGACCGCCCACCGGCCTGGAGCCCCCGTAGCCTGGTTCCGGTGATGCTGCTGGTGGTTTATGGCCGGACCGTACCCCCACATGTGCCGGCCATCACCAAAGAATACCGGCCGGTAGCTTTGGTGGAAGGGCGCGGCGGCGGATTTGTCCAAAGAATTTACATGTCCTCCATCAAGCGCCACGGAAGCCGCAGGGAGTCCGGGCCGGCGGCGGTGGAGGGCAAAACCAAGGGCCCCTGCCGGCCAGCGGACTGGCGGACAGGGGCCCTCTTTTGCGGAAGGTAAGAGATTCGAACTCTTGGTACGGGGTTACCGCACACTGGTTTTCAAGACCAGCTCCTTCGGCCGCTCGGACAACCTTCCTCAGCTAGTAGTGTTTCATAGGCGCTTGCCTGCAACAAAACAGAGCCTGGAAGGTGTCCGGTGCACACTGGTTGCAGCCAGTATTGAGTCAGAAACGGAAGTGGTCCATGAAAGCCGTCTATATTTCGGAACCGGGCGGCCCGGAGGTCCTGGAGGTCCGCGAAGCCGATGCCCCGGTGCCCGGCCCCGGCGAGGTGCTCATCGACGTCGTTGCCGCAGGCCTGAACCGTGCCGACG
The DNA here is from genome assembly GCF_059089885.1 of Arthrobacter sp. Y3221159. NCBI lineage: Bacteria > Bacillati > Actinomycetota > Actinomycetes > Micrococcales > Micrococcaceae > Arthrobacter > Arthrobacter sp. Y3221159. Next base: position 16,165 of record NZ_JBNHFC010000003.1, on the reverse strand, counting down.
TGCAGCAGCGGCGGGGTTTCTACCCGCCGCCGCCGGGCGCGTCCGAGATTCCCGGGCTCGAGGTGTCCGGCAGGATCGCCGGGTTCGGGCCGGGAGTGACCAAGGCTTTCTCCGTGGGCGACAAAGTGGTGGCGCTGCTGGCGGGAGGCGGCTACGCCCAGCAGGTGGCGGTCCGGGCCGAACAGGTCCTGCGGGTGCCCGAGGGGGTGGACCTGGTGACGGCGGCGTCGCTGCCGGAGGTTGCAGCCACGGTCTACTCCAACCTGATCATGACGGCCCAGCTCCAGCCGGGGGAGACTGTACTCATCCACGGCGCCACCGGCGGGATCGGCACCATGGCCATCCAGCTGGCAAAGGCCTTCGGGGCGCGGGTGGCCACGACGGCCGGCACGGATGAAAAGGTGAGCACGGCGAAGGCCTTCCTGGGCGCGGATATCGCCATCAACTATGCGGAGGAAGATTTCCCCGAAAGCCTCCGCCGGCAAAACGGCGGAAAAGGGGCGGATGTCATCCTCGACGTCGTGGGGGCCAAGTACCTGTCGCAGAACGTGGACGCGCTGGCGGACTACGGGCGCCTCGTGGTCATAGGGCTCCAGGGCGGCACCAAGGGGGAGCTGGACCTGGGCCAGCTGCTGAAGAAGCGTGCCGCCGTGGTGGCCACGGCACTTCGGCCACGCCCGGTGGAGGAGAAGGGCGCCATCATGAATGCGGTCAAGAAAGCGGTGTGGCCGCTGCTCGGCGACGGCCGGATCAGGCCGCTCGTGGCCAAGACCTTCCCGCTGGACCAGGTCCAGGCGGCCCACCGGTACTTCGACAGCGGCGACCATGTAGGCAAAATCCTGCTGCTCATGTAGTTAGATACTCAGTATTGTGTTCCAGGCGGACTGCGGCTAGGCTTCCGGTATACGCGGTATGCACGGGTCTTGGGGGTTCGTGCATACCGCTGCCACCAGCCAGAAGGAGCAGCATGTCCATCCGTCACAGCCTCCTCGCCCTGCTGCAGGACCGGCCGCGCTACGGCTATCAGCTCAGGGTCGAGTTCGAGAACCGGACCGGGTCCACCTGGCCCCTCAACATCGGGCAGGTCTACACCACCCTGGACCGGCTGGAGCGGGACGGCCTGGTGGCGAAGGACGGCGACGACGGCGAGGGACACGTGGTGTACAGCATCACCGGCGAAGGCGAGGCGGAAGTGCGGAGCTGGTTCGCCGCTCCCGTGGTGCGCACCAATCCGCCGCGGAACGAACTCGCCATCAAGCTTGCGCTTGCCGTGACGCTGCCGGGGGTAGACGTCCAGGCCATCATCCAGGCCCAGCGTGTGGCTTCCATCCGTGCCCTGCAGGATTACACCAAGGCCCGCCGGGATACGGCGGGCAGCCAGCGCAGTGGTGACACGGCCTGGCTCCTGGTCCTCGATTCCCTCATCTTCCAGACGGAAGCGGAGGTCCGCTGGCTGGACCTCTGCGAGGCAAGGATGGTCCAGCTGGCCGCCGCCACTGCCGCACGCAAGACGTCCAACGGGGTCACGGAAGACGCCGCCCCGCTCAACGCGGACAGCCGCCGGTGAGCGTCCGGGGGCCGCAGCAGGTCCTGGAGCTTGCAAAGGTCAGCAGGACCTTCGGGGAGGGCGCGACGGCGGTCGCCGCACTTCGGCAGGTGGACCTCACCATCGGCGCGGGGGAGTTCGTGGCCGTCATGGGGCCGTCGGGGTCCGGAAAGTCATCGCTGCTTGCGCTGGCCGGCGGACTGGATAGGCCGACGTCGGGCGGTGTCTTTGTGGAATCAACCCCCCTTTCTGGGCTGGGGCTGAACGAACTGGCCCGGCTGCGGCGGCGTGCCGTGGGATACGTCTTCCAGGACTTCAACCTCGTCCCCACCCTTACCGCCGCGGAGAATGTTGCCCTGCCGCTGGAACTGGACGGAACCGCATCGAAGAAAGCCCGCCGGCAGGCGGCTGACGCCCTCCGCCAGGTGGGTATACCGGAACTGGCGGACCGGTTCATGGACCAGATGTCCGGCGGGCAGCAGCAGCGGGTGGCCATTGCGCGCGCGGTGGTCGGGCAGCGGCGGCTGATCCTGGCGGACGAGCCAACAGGCGCCCTTGACTCGACCACGGGCCAGGGCGTCATGGAGGTGCTGCGCTCGCGGGCGGATGCAGGGGCGGCCGTCATGTTGGTCACACACGAGGCCCGGCATGCCGCCTGGGCGGATCGGGTGGTGTTCCTCCGCGACGGGCGGATAGTGGACCAGGCCACCGCCATGCACGATCCCACCATGCTCCTGGCGCAGGCCGGCCTCTGATGCCGCTTGACCTTACTCCGGCTCCTCGCGGCCGCCGGAGCAGTTTCCGTGTTGCCCTGCGGATGGCCCGCCGCGACATCCGTCGCCACCGGCGCCGGTCGTTCCTGATCGTCCTGCTGATCATGCTGCCAGTGGCTGGAATGACCGGCGCGGCCACCCTGTACCAGAGCTCGTTGAGGACGCCGGAGGAGATTGTCCGGTTCGAGCTGGGTAATACGCAGGCCCGGTTCGTCGCCCTGCCGGTGGTGAACGCGCAGACGCTCCAGGACCCGCAGAACGATTCGGTGGCGGCCTCCAGTCCCGGGAACGTGGATCCTGATTTCGTTGCCACGCCCCCTGAGGAAGTCCTTCCGGAAGGCTACGAGGTGCTGCCGTTGCGCCAGCTGCAGCTCACCACGCGCGTCGGGGAAGCGCTGGTGTCACTGAACGGCGTCCAGGTGGACGCGCTGCACCCCGCCTTCACCGGCAAGTTTAGGCTCCTTGACGGCCGGGCTCCGGAATCCCCCAGGGAAGTCCTCGTCTCGCGCGGACTGCTGGCACGGTTCGGCCTGGACTTCGGCGAGGAATTTACGACGTCGGCAGGAACGTTCGTGCCGGTGGGCACCCTCCGTGACGCGGACGCCTCCGACAACAACAGTTTCCTCTATGTCCGGTCCGGGCAGGTGGCGGAAACGGTCCTCACGGACGAACGGACCCACTCCGTGTCCTACTACCTGGTGGGGCAGGAACCGATCGGCTGGCAGCAGGTCCGGGAGGCCAACAGCCGGGGCGTCGGGGTGCTCTCGCGCAGCGTTGTGCTGGACCCGCCGCCGCAGGAGCAGCGGGTGGTCCCGGGCGCCCAGGCATGGGACACGTCCGCTCAGACCTGGACTGTCTACGGCACCTTCGGCCTCCTGGGAGCCCTGGCCATGTTGGAAGTGGGGCTGCTCGCCGGCGCTGCCTTCGCCGTGGGAGCCAAGAGGCAGGTGAGGGAGTTGGCGCTGCTGGCCGCCTCCGGCGCGGAAGCTCCCACAGTCCGTTCGGTGGTCACGGCGGGAGGCCTGTGGCTGGGTTCCATTGCTGTTGTGACCGGAGCCGCCCTGGGATTCGGCGGCGCTGCTGCAGCCGTGCTTTGGGTGCGGGCCGCAGGCTCGCCCCGGCTGGCAGGAGTGCATGCGGACCCCTTGCTGACGTCCGTTGCAATGGCTATGGGGCTTTCCGCGTGCATCCTTGCGGCACTGGCCCCGGCCAACCTGGTTGCCCGCCAGGCGCTGGTCGGCGCCCTCAAAGCCGGCCGCGCTCCCGCCGGAAACGGAAGGCGGTCCAGCATCGTGGGCGCCGTGCTCCTGGCTGCGGCGGCGGGGCTGCTGACTACCGGCTGGCTGCTGGGGCAGTCCGTGAAGGACCCTGACCGCCAGGCGGAGCAACTGCCCTTGGTGGCCGGGCTGCTGATTGGCGGAGCGGTGCTGGCTGTTGCGGGACTCGTGCTGCTGACCGGTTGGCTGGTTGGCCTGCTGACCTCGCGGACACACTGGCTTTCCCTGCCCCTGAGGATGGCCGCCCGCGACTCCGCCCGGAACCGTGGCCGGACCGTTTCGGCGGTGGCCGCGGTGCTTGCTGCCGCAACGCTGGCAAGCGCCGGCCTGGTACTGGCCGCCAGCCAGCAGGCGGCGATGCGGGAAAACCACTGGTGGAGCGCGCTGGAAAACCAGGTCCGCCTGCCCCTGGAGGTGGACGCCCCGTTCCTTGCCGACGGCGGCAGGCAACCCTCGGTTGCAGTGGATCCGGCTGAACTTTCCTCCCGGGTCGGGCAGGCGGTGGACGCTGTTGCCTGGACGAAAACCATCACTGCGCCGGGATCGATTGACTGCGACTTTGGCCCTGACGTGGATATGTCGGTTCCCGTCCGGACTGAGGATTCGAACTGCATGATGTATTCCCTTGCGGTGCCGGCGGAGCATCAGTGTCCGGTGACGCCGCAGCGAAGGATGGTGGACCCGAGAGACTGGCGCTGCCGCGGGTCGATGATCCGTGAATCCGTTTCGCCGCGGGGCATTGTGGTGGGAGGCGAAGAGGAGATCCGGTTGTTGCTGGGCACGGATGCGGGGGCAGAAGCCCTCGACGTGCTGGATGCCGGCGGCATGGTGGTGACCAACCCGGTCTTCGTGCTGGAGGGGAAAACTACGCTGCTGGGACAGGACGTCCGCACGCAGCTGCGGTCGCCGTCGGACGGCTCCATGGTCCACGAAACGGTCACCAGCACCGCCTTGCCCGCCATTGCGGTCGAACCACTGGAAGCGGTGCCCTACTACGGCGTCGTATCCCCGCAGACCGCTGAACGCCTGGACCTCCGTGCGGAACCTGCTGAGCTCCTGGTCCAGCTGGACCGGCGCCCGTCAGCGGCCGAGACGGATGCGGCGGCGGCGGCAGTGGCAGGTGTCTATCAACAGCCGGGGGCCGGGTTCTGGGTGGAACCGGGGGTCTCCCGGGACAACCAGTGGATGTTCTGGCTGATCGTTGCGGCCAGCGCGTTGATCACGCTGAGTGCAGCCGGCATCACCACCGGCCTGGCACTGGCTGACGCTCGCAATGACCACGTGACCCTGGCCGGCGTCGGAGCCTCGCCCCGTCTCCGTAAGGCGCTCGCGGCGGCGCAGGCACTTTTCACCTCCGGCCTGGGCGCCGCGCTCGGAACCATTGCGGGGGCCGTTCCTGCCGTGCTCATCGCAGCCTCCACGGAGATGCGGACAGCGGTGGAGGTCCCGTGGCTTCAGCTGGTGGCACTGATGCTCGCCGTTCCCGCAATGGGCTCGGCACTGGCATGGCTGTTCACCCGGGCGGCCCTTCCGGCGTCACGGCGGGGATTGGGGGCGTAGCCGGCAGGAAACGGCGGAGGTCCAACGTTCGGCGCCCGGAGGCTGCCGTTCAGCGCACCGTCATGCCCGGGTGGGCGAAACCCATCCCCATCACCGAGCGGCATTGATAAGGTGCCTTAGTAAGTGGAGGCTCGCACCCATCTCAAGGAGGAGACATGGCCGAAACGCCTGACAACCGGAATGGTTCGGCGCGGAGGGAGGGCACGGTCTCCACGGACACCGCCCTTCCCGCCGTTGCCGTGGACGAGAATGTCCGCGAGGCGGAAGAACGGAAGTGGACGCCGCGGAAGATTGCGCTGTGGGCCGCGATTGCCCTGCTGGGCGGTGTGGCGTGGTTCATGCTCGCGATCATCCGCGGGGAAACGGTCAACGCCATCTGGTTCGTCTTCGCTTCGGTCTGCACGTACCTGATTGCCTACCGCTTCTATTCCAAGGTGATCGAACGCTACATCACCAGGCCGGATGACCGCAGGGCCACCCCTGCCGAGTACAAGGCGGACGGCAAGGACTATGTCCGGACGGACCGCAACGTCCTGTTCGGCCACCACTTCGCAGCAATCGCCGGTGCAGGCCCGCTGGTAGGTCCCGTGCTGGCGGCCCAGATGGGCTACCTGCCGGGCACCATCTGGATCATTATCGGCGTCGTGCTTGCCGGCGCGGTCCAGGACTACCTGGTCATGTTCTTTTCCATGCGCCGGGGCGGCCGTTCGCTGGGCCAGATGGCCCGCGAGGAGCTTGGCGTGGTCGGCGGTACTGCGGCCCTTGTTGCCACGCTCCTGATCATGGTGATCATCGTTGCCATCCTGGCGCTCGTCGTCGTCAATGCCCTGGGTGAAAGCCCGTGGGGTGTCTTCTCCGTGGGCATGACCATCCCCATCGCCTTGTTCATGGGCGTGTACCTCCGCTACCTGCGGCCCGGGAAGATCATGGAGGTCTCCATCATCGGGTTCGTGCTGCTGATGGCGGCCATCATCGGCGGCGGCATCGTGGCCGAAACCTCCTGGGGCGCCGAGATCTTCACCCTGGACAGGGTGACCATCGCCTGGGGCATCATCATCTACGGTTTCATCGCCGCGATCCTGCCGGTGTGGCTGCTCCTGGCACCGCGTGACTACCTGTCGACCTTCATGAAGATCGGCGTGATCGTGATGCTGGCGGTGGCCATCATCGCGGTCCGGCCGGAGATCTCCGTGCCGGCGTTCAGCGAGTTTGCCAGCCGGGACAACGGTCCCGTGTTCCCGGGTGCGCTGTTCCCGTTCCTGTTCGTCACCATCGCCTGCGGGGCGTTGTCAGGCTTCCACGCCCTGATCTCCTCCGGCACCACCCCCAAGCTGGTGGAGAAGGAACGCCAGACCCGCTTCATCGGCTACGGCGGCATGCTGATGGAGTCCTTCGTGGCCATCATGGCCCTGGTCGCCGCGATCTCCATTGACCGCGGCCTGTACTTCGCCATGAACTCCCCGGCGGCGCTGACCGGCGGGACGGTGGAAACAGCTGCCACATGGGTCAACAGCCTTGGCCTGACCGGTGTGAACATCAGCCCGGAGCTGCTGTCCCAGACGGCGGCCAACGTGGGTGAGGAAAGCATCGTCTCGCGCACCGGCGGTGCGCCCACGCTGGCCTTGGGTTTGGCCCACATTATGCAGCAGTTCATCGGCGGGACGGCCATGATGGCGTTCTGGTACCACTTCGCCATCATGTTTGAAGCCCTGTTCATCCTCACGGCCGTGGACGCCGGCACGCGCGTGGCCCGCTTCATGCTGCAGGACTCCATCGGCAACTTCGTGCCCAAGTTCAAGCAGCACTCCTGGCGGCCCGGTGCCTGGCTCTGCACCGCCATCATGGTTGGCGCCTGGGGTGCGGTACTGCTGATGGGCGTGACAGACCCGCTGGGTGGCATCAACACACTGTTCCCGCTGTTCGGCATCGCCAACCAGCTGCTGGCAGCCATTGCCCTGTCCGTGTGCCTGGCCATCGCCGCCAAGCGCGGGACCTTCAAGTACCTGTGGATCGTGGCCCTGCCGCTGGCCTTCGCTGCGGTGGTCACCATCACCGCGAGCTACCAGAAGATCTTCTCGCCGACGCCGGCGGTGGGCTACTTCGCCAACAACGCCGCATTCAGCAAAGCCCTTGCCGAAGGCAAGACCGAGTTCGGGTCCGCCAAGACCGTTGCGGCCATGGAGGCTGTAGTCCGCAATACTGCCATCCAGGGCTGGCTGTCGGTGATCTTCGTGGTGCTGAGCATCATCGTGATTGCCACCGCCGTGCTGGCCACCATCAGGGCTTTCCGCCACCACGCGGCCGGCACACCCGTTACGGACACCGAGGACCCTGCCCGGCCGTCGCGGGTGTTCGCTCCGGCTGGGCTTATCCCCACTCCCGCGGAGCGGCAGCTGCTGGCCGAGTGGGAAAAGGTACCGGCTGAACTCCGGTTCGAACGGGCAGGGCACCACTGATGAGCGCGGGACTGGTTGCACTGTCCAGCGGTTTCAGGGGGTTCGCCCGTTACCTGGGCGGCCTCCTGGGTGCGGACGCGTACACGAAATACCTGGAACACCACCGCGCCGCCGGGCACCAGGAACCGCCCCTTACCGAGCGGGAGTTCTGGCGCGACAAGACCGACCGGCAGGACGCAAACCCGCAGGGCAGGTGCTGCTGATTGAGCCTGCAGCGTACAAGCGTGTCAGGTGGGTTCATCGAGTGGACCCCCGGCGGATCGCTCATGAGAGTATGAACGCATGAGCGATCCGAACGACACTCAGGCAGCTGAGGACCTCCCCGTAGAAGGCACGCCCGTTGATGACAGCCAGGCGCCGGTACCGGCACAGCCGGTCCAACCGAACGGCACCAAAAAGGGCAGCAATCTGCATGACCTGGTGGACGAACCGGCCAAGGTGATGCGGATCGGCACCATGATCCGGCAGCTGCTCGAAGAGGTGAAGTCCGCCCCGCTCGACGACGCCGCCCGCGGCAGGCTCGCCGAGATACACGAGCGCTCCATCAAGGAACTCGAAGACGGCCTGGCTCCCGAACTCGTGGAGGAACTGGACCGGATCAGCCTTCCCTTTACGGACGAGGCGACGCCCTCTGACGCCGAACTCCGGATTGCGCAGGCCCAGCTGGTGGGCTGGCTTGAAGGGCTGTTCCACGGCATCCAGACCGCCATCGCGGCGCAGCATGCTGCCCGCGAGCATGCGGCGGCACAGGTGCAGCTGCGCCAGCTTCCGCCTGGGACCATGATCGCGCCGGGCGTGGTGATCGGCGAAAACGGTGAGCCGCAGCGGGCCTCAGCCGGGCAGCGGCCCGGAGTCCCCGCCCAGCAGGGCAAGCGCGAAGACCCGGACCACGGTCCCGGACAGTACCTGTAGGTTGCGCTTGGGCTTTCTCAGCGCCGCCAGGCAGGGGCGCAAGGACGATGCGGAACTGGGGAAGGGGTTGTGGCGCCGCGCGCACGACCGCTTCCATCGGGGACTGGACCGCTTCCACCAGGTGCTGGAAGGCGTGGAGGACGACCAGCTGTACGGGGAGCTGGTGGAGATCGCCAACGAGCTGGCGGCCCTCCTGGAACGGGTGCGGGCCATCTGCGTGGAAGCGCAGCGGCGCTCACCCAGCGAGGGCCTGGACATCCCGGTGGCCCTGTCCGGCGTGCACCGTGCCTTGTCCAAGGCTGGTAACTCGCTTGCCACCACTGCAGAGGCGGCCGCTATGCTGCGGCTCGCCGTCGGGCCTGTGCCCGTGGGGGCCGCCTCCGTGCGGCGCCGTGCCGAGGCCGTCTTCCAGCAGGTAGCCGACGCCGAGCGGCACCTCCAGGAGGCAGCCTCTTAACTGCAGGGGCAGGATTATTCCTGGTTAAGCGCGTGGCTTAGTCCGGCCCAAAACGGGCTGGAGGCCGGGCGCGTTTGGCAGGATGAATGAATGACTCTTTCACCTACCTTGACTTTCAATGACGGAAACACGATCCCCCAGCTTGGCTACGGCGTGTGGCAGGTTGAGGACGGCGTGGCGGAGAAGGTAGTCCGCCAGGCATTTGAGGCCGGCTTCCGCCACATTGACACCGCAAAGGTCTACGGCAACGAGGCAGGCGTGGGGCGCGCTATCGCCAGCTCCGGACTGTCCCCCGACCAGATCTTCATCACCACGAAATTGTGGAACTCGGACCAGGGGTACGAGCCCACGCTGGCAGCCTTCGAAGAGTCGATGGACCGGCTGGGCCTGGAGACGCTGGACCTGTACCTGATCCACTGGATGCAGCCCAAGCAGGATAAGTACGTGGAAACCTGGAAGGCGCTGATCGAGCTCCAGAAGCGCGGCCGCGTAAAGTCCATCGGCGTTTCCAACTTCACGATGGAAGGCCTGCAGCGGCTGATTGACGAGACCGGTGCGGTCCCTGCCATCCACCAGATCGAGCTCCACCCCTACTTCAGCCAGCGTGAGCTGCGCGAGTTTGGCGCGTCCAAGGGCATCCTGACCCAGGCCTGGTCTCCACTGGGCCAGGGCGGCGAGCTGCTTGAGGATGCAACCGTTGCGGCCATCGCTGCCAAGCGCCAGGCAACCCCCGCGCAGGTCGTCATCGCCTGGCACCTCGCCATCGGCAACGTGGTGATTCCCAAGTCCGTCACGGAATCCCGGATCCGCGAGAACTTCGCCGCGCTCGAGGTTTCCCTGGACGCGGAGGATGTCGAGGCCATCAATGCCCTGGACCGCACCGCCTCCGGCGAAGGCCGGATCGGGCCGGACCCGGCAGTCTCCGACTTCGCCTAAGCCGGACCTGACCGCTTAATGGCGGTACCGGACCCGCGTTGCCCTGGTTTTGCAGGGCAGCGCGGGTTCCTGCTTTAAGGCGGATGCGGAATCAGGCGGCGAGGCGGACCTGCTCGACCGTGACCTCGTCAATCACGGCCCAGCCGTCTTCACTGCTGCAGTACTTGTTGGCGAAGCGCTGGGCCTCGGCCAGGGTGTCGAAGATTTCGGCCCGCGACCGGCCGCAGTCAGCGTCGAAGTACGTGACGTGAAATTCCTGAACGGTGTGGTTTTCCATAAATCCAGTCTGCAACCGGGGTCTGACAATCTCCGGAACCAGCCCCGCGTGTTGCTTTGAGACGTAGGGCCTAAGTGTTCGAAAGGCCTGAATAGTCTCCTCAGGGTTGCCGCCTCAGGAGACTCCGCCTGAGGCGCTCCTGGTTCCCGGTTGCCAGCCCAGCCAGGTGATTGCTTCCTCGGCGATGGGGGCTGGCACCGTATGCGGGCCGGGGAATTCCCTGTAGGTCACGTCGTAGCCCTCACGCTTAAGAAGGGGCACCACACTGCGGCTGGTGCGGTTGATAGGCAGGACGCTGTCGGTCTCTCCATGGGAAATGAAAATACGGGGCTGGCCGACCCGGGGTGTGGGAGGGATAAAACCGGGGGAAAAGGCGATGATGGCGGAAAACAGGTTCCCGTTTGCAAGGCCCAAACCCAGCGCATACGAGGCGCCGTCCGAGAAGCCCCCGACAGCTATGCGGCTTTGGTCCACGAAGGCCATGTGGAAGAGCCGCTCCAATGTCTGGTTGATCAGTTGCACGTCAGGCCCGAAGCCGCCTCGGATGCCGTCCCAGGTGGATCCCTGCGAGGAGGGCGCGGCCATGATCATCCTGTGCGTCTCGGCAAATGATGAAAGCAGGGCAAGTCCTCCTGCCGCATTCCCTCCCGCGCCGTGCAGCAAAAGAATAAGTGGGGCCGGCACGCCGGCCTCCAGTCCTGGTGGCAGGTAGAGCAGTGCGTCCCCCAGGGATTCCAGACGCAGCGGATGCTGGCCCGGGACAGGGGCGGAGGAGGGCGCGCCCCCGGGTCTCGCCAGCAGTACAGAGGGGTTTGGCTGTGTTCCCGGACGATGCATGTCTGCTCCCGAACAGGCGGCCGGTGCGGCAGTTGCTGCGGGGGCTCCGCACAAACCGTGCCAGGTCCCGCCGTCGACCCGACTCGCTTCCGACAATAAGGATGACTCCGGCCGGGAAACTATCACCAGACCAGCTCTCGGCGCTTCGCCTGCCAGCAGTGGAGGAGCCGGCGGCGGCTGGGGGAGGCGTCCGCGGTCTCAGACGGACGCCCTCGTCGCCGGCTCCAGCCACTACGTTACGGTCCAGGCGCGTCCGGCACCCGAGTAATCAGTACGCGATTCCGTCAGCGGGGTGCACCTGCCCCGAGGCGGGCCCCAGCCGGCAGGCTGCGATCCTGCTTCACGCATGTACGCGTCCCTGCAAGTACCTGCGGCTGCCAACTCCCGCTTCCCGGGCAGCATGAAGGCCAGGACCGCAATGACGATTCCGATGGCCCCTGACGGGACAAGGAATCCCGCGGCGACGCCTCTTAGCTGCTCAGCCGGAGGACACGTTCCCGGGCGAGCATCACGGTCCGGCCTGCCTTGTCCGCCTCCCGCAAGGCCTGTTTGGCCTCCGCTGCGGTGGCCGCAAGCTGCTTGCGGGCACGGTCCAGTTGCTCCTCCGCAGCCTTCAGCCTGTCGCGGAGTTCGGCGGCCTCCTGAACCAGGGCGTCTATTTCGGAACGGGTCTCCTCCACCTGCTCCTGCAGCTCCTCCGCCAGGCCGCTCGTCCTCGCTTCTTCCGCCTGCGCTTCGGCCAGGGCTGCCTTTGCCTTTTCCAGCGCGGGCGGCGAGGCGGGCCGGGGAGTCTGGCGGACCGCCTCAAGCCGGGGTTTGGTGGCCTTTGTCCGCGAGCTGCGTTCCGGCGTCGTACGTTCCTTCCTGGCCGGTACGGACGCCAATGGCGGCTTGCGGGCTGCGGAAGCCGAAGGTGCAGGCAGGGCGCCGGGAACCGCCACTGTTCCCTCCAGCTCCGCGGCGCTGACCCCGTCCGCCGAGAGGGTCTTCAGGAGCCGCCCGCTGCGGACGGCCTCCGCTGCGCCTTCGTCCGCCGTGAGGGCACGGAGCGTTTCCTCCACGTCGGCGGCAATGGTGTCGCTGATGGCGCGGCCCTGCTGCTGGACGACGGACCGGGCAGTGTCGACGGCGGAGGCCAGCATGGTGCGGCGTTCGCGTCCCAGTTCCCGGAGGGACGGTGCGTCGAGCGACGCCTGCGCGTCCCGCATCCGGGAACCGAGTTCGGCCAGTCCCGCCAGGACGCCCGGCTCGTGCAGGGCGAGCATGTTGACCGCCCAGGCAGCCGCGGAGGGCTTGGGCAGTCCCTTGACCGCCGCAGCGAGCTCCTTGTCCGTCCCGGCAGCCTCCTTTGCCGCGGCCGTGCGTGCCGCCACGAAATCCTCGAGCGGCACGGCGTAGAGCTCGTTCGCGATGTCCGCCAGGGCCTGCTCATCCATGTCCGCCATCATAGGCGGGGGATACCGGCAGTCCGGACACAAATGGGGGGAGCCGCTCTCAGACCCGGGGAGAAGAAGGGGTGGAGGAGCCGGCGACGGCTGGGGGAGGCGTACGCGGTCTCAGACGTAAGCCCTCGTCGCCGGCTCCTGCCAACACTTTAGGTGCGCGCACCCGGCTGGCGCCCGAGTATCCAGTACCTGATTCAGGGCGGGCCAATACGTGCCCACTGTTGCAGGAAGGGGCTGAACCGCTGACCCACCGGCGGCTGCGGCGTGCTTGACTGGAATGGTGATCAGAAAGGCGCGCCTGGAGGACGCTGGGCGCCTGCGGGATATCGAGACCGCCGCGGGCGAGGCCTTCCGCATCCTCGGAATGCACGCGGTGGCGGAGGATCCTCCGCCCAGCGTTCAGGAGCTCAGCCGCTATATATCTTCCGGGACTTGCTGGGTCAGCACAGCTGGGGAGCAGAAGGCTGTCGCCTACATCCTGGTCGACCAGGTTGACGGCAATGTCCACATCGCCCAGGTGACGGTGCACCCCCAGCATGCTCGCTTGGGCATCGGCAGGGCCCTGATCGATGAAGTTGCCTCCTGGGCGGCCGGGCAAGGGTTCACGGCGCTGACCCTGACAACGTTCCGGGACGTCCCCTGGAACCGGCCCTACTACGAGCGGCTGGGCTTCGCCGTCGTGCCCCAGCGGCTGTGGCCAGCGGGAATCCGACGGTTGGTTTTGGCGGAAGCTGCGGACGGCCTGGCTGCATGGCCTCGCGTAGTGATGAGGAGGGCCTTGGGGGAGCAGGAATCATGATCGTCCTGGAAGTCAGGGGCCGTCTTCCGCTGACCTGCTCGGCTTGTAGTGAGGGGAGGCTAATACGCCCGCCGGCGATGGCTGGCGTTTGCCGCTTAGCCAGCGAAAAACCCCGGAAACCCCCAAGACAAGGGGCTGTCCGGGGTGACCTCGTTCAGCTGCGCTTCCTTGGCAGCTGCGAGTCTGCCGGCCCGGGGGTCGATCCGCTGGGTGTGCAGCCAGACGCCCAGAGTGCGTTCTTCCTGGTTGTCGGTTTTCTGGTGGCGGGGCCAATCGTTGCCGGCCGCCAGGTAGGCGGCCACGTCTCCCGGGCGCTGCCTCCACCGGGCGGCGTCGGCGTTCCGCTCGCCACCTTTCTGCTATAGCCAAGGTCTCTTCAGCAGCATATGTTGGATGCCTGGTCTCGCCGAAAAATCCATCTGACACGGAAAGCATCCTTTGCAGTACCGCCCCGTGGATCGGAAGCCGGTTGTAGGGTTCGCCCGGGCACAGCTGGCATCCGCCGACGGACCCGTACACGTCTCAATGAAGAGAGGTGGCCCCAATGGGGTTTGTAGCAGGACCATCAGTCAAGGCATTGCCCGGTGTGCGGCTCACCGTCACCGCCAGAAGAGTCGATTACGCGGAAGGTTTGAACACACCCGTCCCGGACGGGCCTTACAGGAGCTGGTCGACCCCGGGGGAGGAGGTGGGCTGGGCCAAGTGGGCGGCGATGACTGCAGCGGCCGGAGCGGACACCGTACCTGGGGCGGCGCTGAGTGCCCGACCGGGCATGTTGGCTCCGAAATGGGAGAAGGAGCTGCACAAGGTTCTGGTCGAGGCTCCCGATGTCTCTGATCTTCACCGGGTGGGTGACGAGTTCGAAGAAGCCAAGCCGCTTGCGCTCCTGTTCGAGGTCCTCTGGCAGGCAATTCCCTGCGGGAACCGCCGACGGGCCATCGATGCCCTGAACTGGCTATCGACGAGTGGGTATGATCCGCTGCACGATCATTTCGCTCAGACGTATCTGCCGAAGACGGGTTACGCCCTCTCCATCGCGTACGGGGTTGACGTCCAGCTGCCCCTGAACCGGGACTACATCCATCTTCTGCTGGCAGAGCTTTACCAGCTCGACGGGCAGGTGGAAGCAGCCGAGCAGCTGCTGGAGCAGCTCCCGCCGACCACAATCACTGCTGTATCGCTGGCGGAGTTCTACCTCAGCGAGGGGCGCTGGGCGGATGTGGCGGACCTGACTGACAACCTGAAAATCGAAGATGAAGCCTCCATTTTTCTCCTCCTTCAGCGCGGCATCGCTTTGCGCGAGGAAGGCTTACTGGAAGCATCAGGGGAAGCCTTTGACCAGGCCCTCGAGTTCCTTGACCCCAACACCGAATTCGGTCAACGCGGCCTGGTAGAACGGGGCCTCACCTATCTGCGGGCCGGCAAGGTGGCAATGGCGCACGAGGATCTGGAACGGGTCCTGGCCGCCAACAGCAGCTACCCCGGCCTGCGTGACTACCTTGAACAGGACTGATATTTTTCAACGACTCGCCGCAAGTCATTCCTGTTTGTGGCGAGCCGCCTCCGTCATTCCCGGAGCTCCATGTTCAGCACACCCCCGGGAAGAACGGTCCTCACGTCAGGGTGACGGCGTGCTCGGCGCACGGACCTGCGGGCGTGCGACGGGCGGCGAAGACTCCTGGCGAATAGGCCATGTAGTAGTCAACCAACTGCTACCCGCGGGGAGACCCCTCACTGTGGTGCCGCAGTGTGTCGCTGGGGCAGCAGGATCTGGTCAGTGGTCTGCCTGTCCCGCGGGGCCAGGATCCATGAGCTGTCCTGGGCTGGCCGAGGCCTGCTTCGCCGCAGCTTCCTTAACAACAGGGCAAAAGGCAACAGCAGCAGATACAGGATCCCGGCCGCTATCAGCAGCAGCACGAAAAGGATCAGATACGGCAGGTAGAGGAGGAAGATGCCGACAAGGGCGGCAAGGTATCCGAGGCTGAATCCGAAGATCGTTTCGGCATTCAACGATTGCTCCTAAGGGTTATCCGGAGTGGTGTGTGGTGCCGCTGCCGCGTCCTCGTCGGAGCCGCAGCGTCCGAGGGCGCGCGGTGGCGCGGTTTCGGTGAAGTCGGGCGCGCCATGGCTTCACGCGGTGGCCCATCCCTCCCGCGGCCGAGGCGACCCGTGTTGACCCGTTCCGTCTGCGGCGAAGGTGGAGGGCGGCGAAAGCGGTCAGGCCGATCCAGGCAAAGGCCGCACCGATGACAAGGAGCACTGCTGGAAGCGTGTCCACTGCGGCACTTCTCCTGGAACTGAAGGGTTCGGCGGTTCGCCCGGAAGGTACGGGTCATTGGAACTGGGCGTTAGCCCAGGCTGAACCTCGGAGTTCAAGGTGCGTTGGTGAGGCCCGCGCCTGCTCTTCGCGGGCAGAATTATGCTGGGCACTGGGGGAATTGGGGGCTGTCACAGCGGTCTCCGGCTGAACTGATGCTGCGCCTGCTGCTGGACTTAGTTGAGGTATATCGTGGGGGTCGTCCACAGTCAATAGAGGTGTTGAGGAGTTCGCTAATGTCCTTGCTGACGCGCGTGAGTTCTTCGCCGGCATCTAGGGTCAGCTTGATGCGCAACGACTAGGAGCCACGGATTCCGGATCCTGCAGAGTGCAGGTAACTCAATGAGGTGCAGGCGTCGCACTTGGAAATGTGTTGCGCCTGTTCCCGTGAATGACCGCGGTCGGTTTCCTTTGCTCCCTTAAGTGCCGGTGGGATTCTGGCCGGGCCGGAGCAGCAGCACGACACTCGCGGCCAGGACCCAGACCAGGAAGAGCAGGAAGCCGACAAAACCGGCCATGCCGATAGCGCCCCCATCGGGGGAGGTCTCAAATACTCCCGCGAGGGAAACGAGC